>NZ_JBFIIH010000009.1:0-56527 GCF_041601355.1 Neptunomonas sp. | reverse complement strand
TCAGGTTGCTTCGGTTAATCAGAACCTCACGCTACTACAGTCCCAATCTTCAAAAGAACAGCAGGGGATTGAGGAGTTACAAACACGTCTGACAGAAAGCATTCAACAAGTGACCGCTAAACAGACTAACACGCGCAAAGACTGGCTATTAGCAGAGGTCGAATACCTACTCAGACTGGCCAACCAACGCATTCTGATGGAGAACACGTCTTCCGGTGCTTTGTCATTGCTGAAGTCTGCTGACAAAATTCTTAAAGAAACCGACGATGTTTCTATTTATGCGGTGCGTAAAACTCTCGCATCAGATATTGCCGCCCTTGAATCTGTACCGACTTATGATCTTGAAGGCTCCTATCTCAAACTGGCGGCATTGACTGAACAGATCAGCAACTTACGCTTAGTCCCACTGACAGACAAAAACAAACTACCCTCTCTGATCGAAGAAATAACGCCAGAAGCCATGAGCGAAACCTGGAGCAGCGGCTTAAAAGAGTCCTGGGCTAAAGCGGTGGATAAAGTAGAAAAACTGGTGGTTGTCCAGCACCGTGACGAACCCATTGAACCACTACTATCACCAGAGCAGAACTACTATTTACAGCAGAATTTGCATCTGATGCTGGAGCAGGCTCAATTGGCATTACTACAGAAAAATCAGATCGCATTTGACCGCAGCCTTGCTAAAGCTGAAGAGTGGACAAGTACTTACTTTGAAGAAAAAGACGCCACAACCCAAGCTTTACTGCGCGGTATCACTGAACTGAAAGAGCTGAAAATATCACCTGAGATGCCAAATATCAGCGGCTCACTGAATGCGCTGAAAACCTACTTGAAACAAGTAACCAAACTTAAGGAAGAAGGAGCAGCCTAATGAAAAGATTATTTCTGCTGCTTCTGGTTATTCTTGCTGCGGGAGCCTGGATCGGCGAAAAAATGGTCAAAGATCCCGGCTATGTATTAATCTCCTATGATGAAAGCACCATGGAAACCAGCCTATGGGTTCTACTGGTGATTCTCTCTATCGGCTTTATTGCATTACATATAGCCGTTAATATTTTCTTTAAAGCTCGCCTGCCAACCGAGAAGTTCCGCGAATGGCGTGAGCGCCGTGGAGCCCGCCAAGCGCATGGAAAAACCCTGAAAGGCCTGCTGGCATTCTCCGAAGGCAAATGGTGGCAAGCTCAACGCCTGCTCACCCAGGCAGCGGATAGCTCAGATCAACCGCTGATCAACTATATTGCGGCTGCTCGTGCGGCACATGAACAACGTGAAGACGGGGCCGCCGACGAACTGCTGCAAAAGGCGCGCAACAGCGTCCCTCAGGCAGAAATCGCTATCAGTATTACACAGGTACAGATCCAGCTTGAACGCGGACAACTGGAGCCCTGCCTGGCGGCACTGTTACGCCTACGCCGGCTCGCACCAAAACACACTTATGTAATGCGCTTACTTAAAGACGTCTACGTGAGATTGCAAGACTGGCACGGTCTCACCAATCTGATCCCGGAACTTCGCAAACATAAAGTTCTGAAAGAAGAGGAGATTGCGGCACTGGAACAAACCTGTTATTCCGAACTGCTCGGCAGCACACTCGCCAAGCTACCGGCAGAAGCGGATAACGATACCCGTCTGCAAGCACTCACTAAAGAATGGAAAAGCCTGCCTTCATCGCTGTCCCATGATAAAGCGATGATTCAGCGCTATATTGCACAGCTGATTACTGCCGGATCTGAAGATAAAGCAGAAAGCTTCCTACGCGATCAGATTAAGCGCGAATGGGATGAAGATCTGGTTAATCTGTATGGTCGCGTTAAGGGTGAAGATGCACATAAACAGCTGGAAGTAGCGAAAGGCTGGCTGAAAAAGAACCCCGATAGTGCGGCACTCAAGCTCACACTGGGCCGATTGGCCATGCGCAATGAGCAATGGGGAAAAGCCGTCGACTATATGGAAGAAAGTCTGGCCCTTGAGAAACGTCCGGAAACATACAACGAGCTAACGCGCCTGCTGCAACATTTAGGTGATAACAAGCGCTCACTCAGCGTCATGCAGGATGGATTAGCATTGATGGGAAATGACTTAACGCCTCTGCAAAAACCAGATCCTGAGGAGGAGCAGAGCAAAGAAAGCAGCCCAAGCCACACTTAAGCTAACGGCTCTCTTCAAGGCACAAAAAAACCGAAACACTGTTTCGGTTTTTTTATGCCTGTAAAATAGACTTCCCTTCTTTTCTTGAAGACTGGCCTGGGGCGGTCGTTAAGTCCGACTGCCTGCTGCCTATGGCTGTGTAGCAGCGGCCGCAAAGCTGCTCAGTGCATTCTCCACTTTCATAAGCACAGCTGCGCATTCCTCTAATTGATGGCGCTCAGCCAGGTATGCAGGGCTGTTATAGCTCAACCAGACTTGTCCTTGTGCATCTTCATGAATCAACGCTTTTTGTGGAAGGTCAATCGCGGCATGTTGATCACATAACATCAGTGGCGTACCCACCTTAGGATTACCAAAAATAACCAACTCGGTTGGGCGTAGCTGCATCTCAGCTTTTACAGCACCCGCCGCATGGTCTATTCGTGCAAAAACATTCATGCCTTTGTTTTCTAACACCGCTTCGAGGCGGTCGGCTGTTTCTTTTACATCATGGGCGCTTTTCACACTGACAAGGCCATTATCAGCAAATGCCGGTGAAGAAAGCGCAAAAATTGAGAGCATAGCTATTAAGAAAATTCGCATATTAAATCCTTTTTTATTTTCCCGAGGCAACAAAAATCATCTGGCGGCTGCTTTTTTTGATAAAAACTCTTCTGATAATCAAAAAGACTAATAAATCAGAAGTTTTACTTTTGACTGCCACTTAGATGCAAAAGTTCATCATAGCGAAGACCTTCTTCAACCGCTCCTGACATTCTATAAATACATAAAAGCCGGTCAGTAAACCGGCTTTTCAGAAACACAAAACATAAATCAGTAACTACTTTACCGGACGTGGCGCATAAGAAAATACATCGGAATGCATCTGTGCCTCGTTCAGCCCCTTAGCTTCAAGCGCATCCAAAAGCGCATACACCATCGCAGGCGATCCACTGGTATAAACACTCACATTTTCCAACGAATCAAAATCCTGTCCAATGGCATCCGGCAATAAATCTACCCGACCTGTCCAACCACAGCTGTCGCCCGGCTCACTGACGACTGGATGATAAGTAACATTATCGTTTTCTGCCGCCCACTGCTTAGGCAGCTCCGGCAGATACAGATCAGCAGCGACGCGCGCACCCCAATAAAGATGTATCGGGTTTTTCACACCACTGGCGAGCAGATGTTCCATGATGCTTTTGACCTGAGAGAAACCCGTGCTCGCGGCGGCCAATATAATTGGCTGATCAGCTTGCAGCTTCCCGGCTTGCAGGTAACAATCTCCTTTTGGCAGCTCAACCTCAACACTTTTACTGGTTTGCAATAAGGCTAAAATAGCGCTGGATAGTTTACTTCCGGGCGCATGCCTGACATGCAACTCAAGGTTGCGCGCCGCTTCAGGTGCACTGCCAATCGAAAACGAGGCTTGCTGGCCATCCGGCATAACAATGTCAAGATACTGACCCGCAAAATAGGTCACCGACTGAGAAGCTGTCGCTGGCAGCACCAACGATACACGATAGACATCCTTGCTGATCTTCTCTACCTTCGCAATATCACACTTCAGACGTTTCAAATCTTGTTCTCCAGGACCCTTTAGCCCTTTAATATTAACCCTGCAATCCTTCATGGCTACTGACGTACAAGCCAGGCCAAGCACTGGGGTTTGTGTATTATTTTCTGATGAGTCATGCCCGGCCAACAAATGTTTTTCCGGATAACGCTGCCACACTTCACCCGATAGCAGTTGGTATTCACATATTTGGCAAACACCGTTCTGACAACTTCTAGGCATACGATAACCATAACGCTCGATAACCTGAAGTAGCGTTTCGTCGGGGTTACATTCTAATAGCTGTAGGCGATCATTCAAGCATATCTGGTAACGCTTGCTGATATTAACCTGATGTGCTGTCATCACTGAAAATTCCCAACTCATCCCAGAGCTGATCAACCCGTTGTTTGACATCATCAGACATCTGGATAGGCTCACCCCACTCCCGGGTAGTTTCACCGGGCCATTTATTCGTCGCATCCATCCCCATTTTAGAACCCAACCCTGAGACCGGAGAGGCAAAGTCCAGATAATCTATCGGCGTATTGTCGATCAACAGAGTATCGCGCGATGGATCCATACGGGTGGTGATCGCCCATATCACATCATTCCAGTCTCTTGCGTTAACATCATCATCGCAAACAATAACAAACTTTGTATACATAAACTGACGCAAAAACGACCAGACGCCCAACATTACCCGTTTTGCATGCCCGGGATACTGTTTTTTCATCGTCACAACCGCCATGCGGTAAGAACATCCTTCCGGTGGCAGGTAAAAATCTACTATTTCAGGAAACTGCTTCTGCAAAATAGGCACAAACACTTCGTTAAGTGCGACGCCTAAGATGGCAGGCTCATCTGGTGGACGGCCGGTGTAAGTACTGTGGTAAATAGGCGTATCCCGATGGGTGATACGCTCCACCGTGAAGACAGGAAAACTATCAACTTCATTGTAATAGCCGGTATGATCGCCAAAAGGCCCTTCTTCTGCCATCTCATCCGGCGCGATATAACCTTCAAGAATAAATTCGGCACTGGCAGGCACTTGAAGATCACTCCCAATACAGGATGTCACCTCTGTTTTACCACCACGCAACAGGCCCGCAAAAGCATATTCAGATAGCGTATCAGGTACCGGCGTAACCGCACCTAAAATTGTCGCAGGATCAGCACCTAACGCAACAGCCACAGGGAAATTTTCACCCGGATGCTTTTCCTTCCATTCACGAAAATCAAGTGCGCCGCCACGATGCGCCAACCAACGCATGATAAGCTTATTTTTTCCTATCACCTGTTGGCGATAAATGCCCAGATTCTGCCGCTCTTTATTCGGCCCACGGGTAATAACTAATGGCCAGGTAATCAATGGCCCTGCATCCCCAGGCCAGCATGTCTGAATAGGTAAGGTGCTTAAGTCAACGGCATCACCTTCGATAACATGGGCCTGACAAGCTGCTTTTTTAACAACTTTAGGCCCCATATTCAGAACTTGTTTGAAAATCGGCAGCTTATCCCAGGCATCCTTCATCCCTTTAGGTGGCTCGGGTTCTTTGAGCATAGCAAGCACCTTACCCACTTCACGCAGTGCGGTAACGCTCTCCTCGCCCATACCCAACGCCACTCGCTCGGGCGTACCAAACAAATTAGCTAATACCGGGTAGTGGTAACCTTTAGGATTCTCAAACAACAGCGCCGGTCCACCTGCTCGTAATGTCCGGTCGCATATTTCAGTCATTTCAAGATTCGGATCTATCTCTTGCCTGATCCGCTTAAGTTCGCCTCTGGATTCCAGAACAGAAATAAAATCTCGCAGGTCTTTATATTTAAGATTCGACATCAGTTAGCGCTCTTTTTATACAAGCAGGGACAAGGTTATTTACAGCATAATCTACAACGCTGCGCATAAAAAAGGGCAAGCACAAGCTCACCCTTTTCTTATAAATCAATCTACTTTCGACGCATCGACTGGAAGAACTCATCATTTGTCTTGAAGTCTTTCAGCTTATCGATAACAAACTCAGTTGCCGCTGAGTCATCCATAGAATCCAGCAACTTACGCAGAATCCACATACGTTGTAATTCATCTTCAGTCGTTAGCAAGTCTTCGCGGCGCGTCCCTGAACGACGGATATTAATAGCAGGATAGATACGCTTCTCTGCTGTTTTGCGGTCAAGGTGCACTTCAGAGTTACCGGTACCTTTAAACTCTTCAAAGATAACTTCATCCATCTTCGAACCGGTATCGACCAGCGCCGTTGCTATAATTGTTAAGCTACCGCCCTCTTCGATGTTACGTGCAGCACCAAAGAAACGTTTAGGACGCTCCAGTGCATGTGCATCCACACCACCGGTCAAGACTTTACCGGAAGAAGGAATCACGGTGTTGTAAGCACGCGCTAAACGCGTAATCGAATCAAGCAGAATAACCACATCCTTCTTGTGCTCAGTCAAACGCTTCGCTTTCTCGATCACCATCTCAGCTACCTGCACGTGGCGTGCTGGCGGCTCATCAAAGGTAGAAGCAACAACTTCGCCGCGCACAGTACGCTGCATTTCAGTTACTTCCTCAGGACGCTCATCGATCAAGAGTACGATCAAATGACATTCAGGGTTGTTACGTGTGATGCTGTTAGCAATATTCTGCAGCATCAAAGTTTTACCCGCTTTTGGCGGAGAAACAACCAGAGCACGCTGACCTTTACCCATCGGGCTGACCAAGTCGAGTATACGTGCAGTAATATCTTCTGTACTGCCGTTGCCCAGCTCCATACGCAAACGCTTTTGCGCAAATAAAGGCGTCAGGTTTTCAAATAAAATTTTGTTTTTCGCATTTTCCGGACGATCAAAGTTAATTTCATTAACTTTGAGCAGCGCAAAATATCTCTCACTGTCTTTAGGAGGGCGAATTTTACCGGAAATCGTATCACCGGTACGTAGATTAAAGCGTCTGATCTGACTGGGCGAAACATAAATATCATCGGGTCCGGCCAGATATGAGCAGTCAGCAGAGCGCAAGAAACCGAAGCCGTCCTGAAGAATTTCCAGCACGCCATCACCGTGAATATCTTCACCGCTTTTAGAGTGTTTTTTCAGGATGGCAAAGATTACATCTTGTTTACGAGAGCGGGCCAGATTGTCGAGGCCCATTTCCTGTGCGATATCAAGAAGGTCAGGAACGCTTTTAGTTTTTAATTCGGTAAGATTCATATATTTTGAGGTGAGTAACTGAGTAGGAAGAAAATTGAAAAAAGGGGATAGATACGAAAGAGTAAATGCAAAAACCGGAACGCTCAAAGATTGATAAGGAGCGCCAGACAGGACAAATATAGAAGGTTGTATCGCGGGTGTCTAGTAAAACGGAGAAGATAATGATTAAAACAGCTATTTCTTCCCCGTTTTTCTCAAACTTACAGGTTTGCGTCGATAAAAGCAGATAACTGCGATTTAGACAGCGCCCCTACTTTAGTCGCTTCAACGTTACCGCCTTTAAAAAGCATCAGGGTTGGAATACCACGGATACCAAATTTAGGTGGAGTTTCGCTGTTCTCATCAATATTCAATTTACAAATTTTGAGACGACCGTCGTACTCCTTAGCGATCTCTTCCAACACAGGCGCGATCATTTTACATGGACCACACCATTCTGCCCAATAGTCGACCAAAACCGGACTGTCTGCTTTCAGGACATCTTCTTCAAATGATGCATCACTAACATTAACGATATTTTCGCTCATTTAACCTCTCCAAACGCACCAGAAACGCTGAGTGCTTGCAAAACAAAGCATGATGATACCACCAGAAAGAATTAAATGTGAACTCTCTTCGTCCATTCATTGCCGCAACTCACTGTATATACCTTCCTCTTCTGCTACTCTTGTGATCTTTCATGCTGCTATTGATAATAGAGAAGATCGCCTAAATGTCCAACACAGAGCACCCTGCAGACCAGGTATCTGACGATTCACTACTCGCTGCCATTGACCTGGGCTCAAATAGTTTTCACGTTGTTGTCGCCCGCCTCTCTCAGGGAGAGCTATCGACTGTCGATATCATGTCAGAAAAAGTCCAGCTGGCGGCAGATATAGACTCTCATAAGCGACTTTCTTTCGAAGCAATGGAGCGCGGCCTGGCCTGCTTAAGTCGTTTCTCCCAGCTTCTCAGTGACCTGCCACGCGATGCTGTAAAAATTGTAGCCACCAGCGCTTTGCGTGAATCCTCAAATAGCTACATCTTTACCCAGCAAGCCGAAAAGATACTCGGCGTACCCATTGAAATAATTGCGGGCCGTGAAGAAGCGCGACTTATTTATTTAGGCGTATCCCACACCCTGGCGAATACGACCGGCTCGCGTCTGGTAATCGATATTGGCGGTGGCAGTACAGAGTGTATTATCGGCGAGCATTTTGAACCACTTGAGATGGAAAGCCTGCAAATGGGCTGCGTCAGTTATACACACCGTTTTTTCAGCAATGGCGGCATCACTGAAAAGAACTTCAAACATGCAGAGCACGCGGCTATGCGTGAGCTATTACCTATCCGCGAGCGCTATAAAAAGCTCGGATGGACCAGCAGTGTAGGCTCTTCAGGCACTATAAAGGCAATCAAAAATGCCTGTATCGCCAATGGTTTTAGTGAGGAGAGTGTCACCCGCCCGGCGCTGGAACAACTGAAACAGAAAATTCTGACATTCGAGAATCTTTCTGAACTTGAGATTGACGGCGTAAAAGCAGAAAGAACCGCCATTTTACCAGCAGGTTTAGCCATTCTTATCGCGCTTTTCCATTCACTTGAAATTGAAGAGATGACTTTTTCTGATGGCGCTCTTCGTGAAGGGTTGCTCTATGACATGGCGGGGCGTTTACGCCATGAAGATATCAGAGAACGCTCCATATCGGCACTAATGAAGCGCTATCACGTTGATGAACCCCACGCGCAGCGCATTGAACACACCGCCATCAATGCACTGTCACAGGTAAAAAATAGCTGGGAGCTTGATGTTCACGCTTATCAAGAGATGCTTAGCTGGGCCGCTCGCACACATGAAATCGGTTTAACCATCGCGCACAACCAGTTTCATAAGCATAGTGCCTATCTGTTGCGCCACTCCGACCTTGCAGGCTTCACTAACCCCGAACAGCAGCTGCTTTCATTTTTAGTACGCGGAAGCCGACGCAAGTTTCCCAAAGATGACTTTAAACAGCTACCAGATAATCGCAAACAAGCTTATAAACGCTTATGCATACTACTCAGACTATCAGTTATTCTGCACCGTAGCCGCAGCGGCGTGACCATTCCGGTCGTCACATTAAAAGCAGAAGGTAAAAAACTTTCTCTCTCTTTTGCTGACGGTGCTTTAGCTAACCATCCATTAACACAAGCAGATCTTGAGCAGGAAATCGACTATCTGAAGAACGCCGATATCAAGCTTAGCATTTGTTAAAACAGCCCCGCCTTTCGTTGTAACATCAAGCAAAAACCAAAAAGCCTCTGCTTACACAGTAAGCAGAGGCTTTTTTTATATCGGTTATCCGTTACGCTGTAGGGCCTGCCGCAATAATATCAGCAGAAACACCTTCAAACTTAGTGAAGTTGCTAACAAACTGACCAATCAAATCATGTGCTGCTGCATCATAAGCTGATTTGTCTGCCCAGGTATCACGGGGATTCAACAATGCTGAATCAACACCCGGAACTGACGTAGGAACGGTCAAGTTGATACCCGGCAATTGCTGAGTCTCGACACCTTTCAAAGATCCGTTCTGGATTGCAGCAATAACACTACGTGTCGTAGGAATGCTGAAACGCTGACCGGTACCGTAAGAACCGCCTGTCCAACCGGTATTTACCAGATACACCTGCGAGCCGAACTCTTCAACACGCTTCATCAACAATTCAGCATACTCTCGCGCAGGACGCGGGAAGAAAGGCGCACCAAAACAGGTAGAGAAAGTCGATTTAATACCACCACCAGAACCCATTTCAGTAGATCCTACCAATGCGGTATAACCAGACAAGAAGTGATAAGCCGCGGCTTCTTTTGTCAAAATAGACACGGGAGGTAATACACCCGTCAGGTCACATGTCAGGAAGACAACTGCTTTAGGCTCGCCACCCATATTAGTAGCAGAGCGTTTTTCAACATGTTCCAGCGGGTAAGCACAACGACCATTTTCAGTCAGCGATGTATCATCGTAATCAGCTTTGCGGTTCGCATCCAGGGTTACGTTTTCAACGATCGCACCAAAACGGATAGCATCCCAGATGATCGGTTCGTTTTTCTGACTTAGGTTAATTGTTTTCGCATAGCAACCACCTTCCAGGTTGAATACAACACCCTTGCCCCAGCCGTGCTCATCATCACCAATCAGGTAACATGTCGGATCTGCAGACAAGGTAGTTTTACCCGTACCGGATAAACCGAAAAACAACGTTGTATTGCCATCTTCGCCAATGTTCGCTGAACAATGCATCGGCAGAACATCTTTTTCAGGAAGCAGAAAGTTCTGTACAGAGAACATTGCTTTCTTCATTTCACCCGCATAGCGCATACCCGCCAGCAAAACTTTACGCTTAGCAAAGTTAAGAATGACACAGCCTTCGCTGTTGGTGCCATCTCGCTCAGGTACACACTCAAAGTTAGCAGCATTGATGATCTGCCACTCTTCTTTGGATTTAGGATTGTATTCGTGTGGACGAATAAACAGGTTCTGGCCAAACAAGTTCTGCCACGCTGTTTCTGTCGACATTTTTACAGCCAGATACTGACTTGGATCAGACCCTACATGAACATGTGAAACGAAATGTTCTTTATCAGCCATATATTCTTCAACGCGATTCCATAAAGCGTCAAATTTTTCAGCATCGAATGGACGATTGATATTGCCCCAGTCAATCGCGTCTGCGGTACTTGGCTCTTCTACGATAAAGCGATCCATTGGAGAACGCCCTGTGCGCTTACCGGTAGTGACAACCAGAGCGCCGGTATCTGCCAAGGTACCTTCGCCACGGCGGATTGCCTGTTCCACGAGCTCAGCACGGGTCAGATTAAAGTGTACGGTATTCTGAGTTTCTTTGGTCATTACTGGATTCCCTTGGCTCAGCGCCAAAAAACGTTACCTAAAAAGCAAAAAACCCCTTTATTCTGCGTATTATCGACAGTGAGTAATTATTTGGGGATGCGTATTATTACAAAAAGCGGTGATTTATGCCATGCGCAAAACATCAGTTACGCCGTTCGACAACCATCCCTGCCTTTTCAATGAATCTGATCTGATTTCGGCACATGTGCCGAATCTGAAAACATGGCGCGTATATCTGTCTCGTCAAACGTATAATGCGCATGACAAAACTGACAACCTACATCAATAAGACCTTGTTTTTCAATAATTTCAAGTAGTTCATCCTGAGTCATAAACAGTAAGGTGTTGGCACTGCGCTCTCGCGAGCAATCACATTTAAACTCAACAGAATCGGGTTCATAAAGACGACACTTCTCTTGATGGAATAGACGAAAGAGTAATGTCTCATTATCTAATGCCAGCAGTTCCTCCGCTTTCAGCGTTGCACCGATCTGCTCAATGTGGCCCCAATCATTTTCTGCCGTACCGGCTGCAGGCATAACCTGCAGCAAAAATCCCGCCGCCCGGTTTTCATCCGCCACCAGGTGAATTTGAGTCGGCAGCTGCTCAGATCGGATGAAATAATCGGTTAAACAATCGCCCAGAGTTGTTTTTTCCAAAGGCACTATCCCTTGATAACGCTGCCCGGTTTCCGGCTCGATAGTAATCACCAGATGGCCATCGCCAATCAGATCAATAATACTGGCATTATCATCGATCTTGCCTTCATATCGAGCGATTCCTCTGCATTGACGTTTGTTATTCACTTCCACCATCAAGGCACTGACATTTCCGCTCCCCTGTGCTTGTAACAACAGACGCCCTTCAAACTTCAGCGTCGTGCTCAGCAGAGCAACAGCCGCCAGCATTTCACCCAACGCATTGCGAATGGCAGGTGGGTACTCATGCAGCGCCAAAATATCCTGATAGGTTTTATCCAACCCAACTAACACACCTCGGATATCGAGATCATCAAATAAAATACGCTGAATTTGATCAGGGTTACTCATATGGCCAGCTTCTCACTTATAAACAGAAATTATTAGCCGCTATTTTATCACAAACCTTTTAAGATTCCTGACAGTCAGCCTCTTTGCAACTCTTTCACTTCCAATAGCTGGCGACGGCTGCGCTTATCAGGCTTATGCCCGGGGCTTAATTCAGCGCCCTTCATCGCTTTACGTTGTAACGTCTCTTTTTCCCGTCGCTCGATACTCTCCGCTGTTTCTTCATATAACAGCTGTGCTTCAACCGCACCGCGGCGCTGTTCGGACAAGGCTTTAACGATCACAACCCGCTGATCAAACCCCTGGCGGATCTGCAACGAGGCACCTAACTCCACTATTTTGCTGCACTTTGCCCGCTGCCCTTCATAATGCACCTTGCCGCCTTCCACCATCTGTTTAGCAATCGCCCTGGTTTTATAAAAACGAGCCGCCCACAACCACTTATCCAGACGAATTTTCGCTTGATCAGTCATCCTTTAAACCTCCGGGCTCAAGTTCATTAAAGTGTTCAACTGCACCGAATTCATCAATCTCACGTGCCGGGTTCTGGCTGTCAGGCTGAGAGATCGCCAGCAGGTAACGGATACCGTAGGCTTGTGCCGATGCCAGTACCGACAAACTATCATCTATCAAAAGAGTCCTCTGAGGGTTAAAAGGTTCAACTTTCTGCAGTTTTACCCAGAATGCCGGATCTTCTTTAGGCAAACCAAAATCGTGGGAGCAAACGATGGCATCGACTCTATCTGCCAAATCAGTTTTATCCAGTTTCAGCGAAAGACTGCCCCGATGTGCGTTTGTCACGATCACAGCGCGCAATGATGCTTCTCTGACTTTTTGTAGAAAATCCTGCACATGCGGTCTGAAAGCGATACGGTCTGCCACTTCTTTTTTTAAAGCGACAATGTCAACGTTCAATTCACGCGACCAGTAATCCAAACAGTACCAATTCAGTGTGCCCTGCTCCTGCATAATACGCGTGTGCAACCAGTCTCGTGCGGCCTGCGCGTCCATTTGATGAATATCCGCGTAACGGGTGGGCAGATGCTCCAGCCAAAAGTAAGAATCAAAATGCAGATCCAGTAATGTGCCATCCATATCTAACAACACAGTATCAATATTGGACCAATCCAGCGTAGCAGGTACAATCACGTTAATGCCTTTTATATCAACCCATCAGAATGGACACCAGTATGCCCGTGAAACCCGAGGTTTTGAAGGTCACTGCCACCGCACGCAGCCGTCTTTTTCAGGTAGAAGAGCTGAAACTGCGCTTCAGTAACGGTGTTGAAAGAACATATGAGCGGTTAGCATCGCGCGGTAACGGCGCTGTCATGATCGTTGCCATTGATGCACAGGACCATGTGATTCTAATCAGAGAATATGCAGGAGGCATCGATGATTACACCCTAACCCTGCCCAAAGGATTGATCGATCCGGGTGAAACACCTCATATCGCGGCAGACCGCGAATTAAAAGAGGAAGCGGGGTTTGGTGCTAATCGATTACATACGTTAAAAAAGATGACGGCAGCACCCAATTACATGGGCCACCGTATTACCGTGATCATTGCCCGCGACCTATATCCCTGTAAGCTTGAGGGAGACGAGCCGGAACCCATGGAGGTTATTCGCTGGCCGCTAGCCCAGCTTGACGAGCTGGTTCTGCAAGATGAATTTACCGAAGGGCGGGCGATTGCGGCTCTCTATATGACCCGCCATTTCCTTGCTGTTGAAGGCCAATAGCGGGGAATCTTTTTAATAGGAAAGCGTTAAGGATTCGCGCACAGCTGTGATCCTTGACGGATATCCTGCTCAACCTTGCTGCGCGGCAACTCATTCCCCAAGCGGTTATCCATAATGGCCTGTACATCCAAGTCGCTATAACGCTTATGGATGTAACGGGCTAAACACTCACACTGCTCCTCTGAAGCAGTACCTGCAGCCACACACCCTGCCACAAATGGCTCATAGGTTTTTGAAGTCATATACTCTGTTTTAATCACGTAGACCGCCAACAATACTGCTGAGATCCAAAGTAGCACTTTAGACATGATAAATTCTGTTCTTATTTTGGTGAGTGGGACTTCAGTTTACCTGAAGGCTGGCTATTCTATGGTGCGGCCCGGCAAATTGCAGCCAACTTTAGTCGCAATAGGGGCTAATCACACACAAATTGTGTCATGAAAAGACAATCTAACGGTGATATCATCTAGCTACAAATACGTCGTGGGCCACCCGGCCTATGTCCATAACAATAGATGTCCATAACTACAGTGATATGCTGAACGTGTCGACAAGAAGGTGAATAGAATGAGCTTTGAACTACCTGCACTGCCTTTTGCTAAAGATGCCCTGGAACCACACATCTCTGCTGAAACGCTGGATTTCCACCACGGTAAGCACCATAACACCTATGTTACTAAACTGAACGGTTTGGTTCCTGGTACTGAGTTTGAAGGCAAATCTCTGGAAGAGATTATCCTCTCTGCACCCGCAGGCGGTGTTTTCAATAATGCTGCTCAAATATGGAACCACACGTTCTACTGGAACAGCCTTTCTCCAAACGGCGGCGGCGAACCTACTGGCCCAATCGCTGATGCGATCAAGTCTAAATGGGGTTCTTTCGCAGAATTCCAGGCAGAGTTTAACGATAAAGCCGTTAACAACTTTGGTTCAAGCTGGACGTGGTTGGTTAAAAACGACGATTTCTCTCTGGAAATCGTTAACACCAGCAACGCTGGTACGCCAATGACTAACCGTCAGCGCGCTATCCTGACATGCGACCTGTGGGAACACGCTTACTATATCGATTACCGCAACGCCCGTCCTGACTACCTGAAAGCTTACTGGGCGCTGGTAAACTGGGACTTCGCAAACCAGAACTTTGGTGCGTAAGTTTTAGCCAGATAAATGCATCGATTTAACAGATGCAAAAAAGGCCATTGAGTTCACATTCAATGGCCTTTTTTACTGGTCTGCCACGCCCTGATCAGCGATGTAAATATCGAATCACAATTGCACACCGCTAAAGACCAGTCTTTACCAACTCATTAAGGGCTGACAATGCCTTATCAGCATCTTGTGACTTAATAAAAATATGATCATGGTAATAAGCAGCGATGACATTTGCGCTAATTTTAAACGCGGTTAATTGAGTAGCAACTGCCGCGGTTAATCCAACAGCTTCAAGACTTGAATGAACATCTAAAGTGATGCACTTAAATACACCCGAATAATCAATATTGCATTCATCTGCCTTTTCTTTTTTCAGAATAACAGTCACACCTTCTTTTTCGTGAAATGTACCTATGGGCTGTAATAGAGCTATCTGTTGGTAATCAGCATCAGTCACTAAAGCGAAAACATATTCGGTATCAGATAATCCTGGAGCCATCGACGCTAATAGTTTTTCCAGATTCGTTTCACCAGACATTGATCATACACCCCATAAAAACGCTATCTATCCAAGCCCGTTTCATATAAATATCATCCTACGATTCTTTAACTATCGGGTTTCTCAACACCCCAACCCCACTGATCTCGACTTCAATCACATCACCCGGCTTCATATAAAGGCGTGGTTTACGTTTCACGCCGACACCACCGGGGGTGCCTGTGACGATGACATCACCCGCCACCAGCGTGCAAAAAGTAGATATATATTCGATCAATGCAGGTATATCAAAAATCAAATCAGAGAAAGCTGCGTGCTGTACCTGCTCGCCGTTTAAACGCGTTGTGACCGTTTGTGATGCTAAGTCGGCAATCTCATCGGACGTGACCATCCAGGGTCCGAAAGCGCCTGTATTATCGAAATTTTTACCCGGAGTGAACTGCCCGGTATGCATCTGCCAATCACGAATACTGGCGTCGTTATAGCATGCATAGCCAGCGACATGCCGGAATGAATTCTCACGGCTGATATGACGACCACCCCGCCCGATGATTAGCGCCAGCTCGCCTTCAAAATCGAGCTTTTCAGAAACATAGGGACGCACAATCGGTTCACCATGCGCTACCTGTGTTGATGTGAAGCGGGTAAACAATACGGGATGCTTCATTTCTGGCATGCCGGTTTCTATGCGATGGCTTTCGTAGTTAAGCCCAACACAGATGATCTTTTCAGGATTCGGTATCACCGGCAAAAGCTGCACTTCATCAAGCTGATATGAAACCGTATCTGCCAGTTTGGTTTTTATAGCGGTGATATCCGGCAAATTTTCCAACAACGTTTTCAGGTCAGGCGCATCAGGATACAGAGTGGATAAATCATAAACACGATCCTCTTCAACCAAGCCGAAACAAGAACGTTTTTTTACTATAAATGATGCTAATTTCATCCCGGGTTTCCTGTTAGTTTTCCTGTTTACCTGACTGGATCACTCATCCATTACGATTGCAGCTAAGATTACAGCTAATAGGGAAGCGTACGTAATTTATGATCGTATTCTGATTTTTGTCGCATCAGCCTGAAACGCGAATCATCAGCATCCTGGCGTAACCAGAAGATCTCCCGATGATGTCTTTTTATTTCACCCAATATGCGTTGACGATCAGCCGGGGTACTTTTATCACTGATCAACAACTGCTCTTTGGTACTAATAAGCTTTCTGATTTTGCGAATATCCCGTTCAGCATCACTCACGCTGATTCTTAACCGCGTCATCACATCGCTGATCATAAATAACTCATAACCCGGGACATATCCTTCGAGAAATTCAGCTTCGAGCGAAGCCGGACAAATTCCCCGATACTTACTGCCTTTTTTTCCATAAAAAAAACCGCTGGTGCGAGTACAAAACTGCTTCAACCCTTGCTGATAACCCAAGTGATAATCTTGTCGCGACGGCACCACTGCATATTCTGCACAATCATTGCGATACTCATCCAAAACAGAGGAGTGCACGCCTTTGGATGCATCGGCCTGGCCGATCAATTGCCAATCCGCATGAAGACACTCAGATTGATTCATCGTGCTGCATCCCTGAAGCACAGCAACAGTGGCTAACAGCGTAACGCACTTTAACCTTGATGAGTTACACATGCGTAATACGAGGGCCATATTCATTATCGGCATGACCCGGCAATGCCATCATCACCAACAACACTATCCAACCCAACAAGGGCACCAGTACAATCAGCGCCCACCAGCCAGAGCGGCTGGTGTCATGCAAACGTCGCACACTCACCGCCAGGCTCGGTAAGAAAATAAACAAAGAGTAGAGCCCACTCAACATGCCTGCGCCGGACGCATGTCCCCAGCCCATCGAGCGATCGACAAACCCCACAGCAATGGTGAACAGAATATTTATCAGCATGAAATACCAATACTCTTCCCGCGATGCCCGTCCTGAGAAGACAGTGTATTTTCGGATAACATTAAGATACCAATCCATAGCTCACCTTTATCATTTCACAACAACATTTATCCTAACAACTGCCCACCCGCTAGTCACTCAGCAGTGGCTGTAAAAAGGGCCATACATTCTCTAACAACAACGGCTGCGCCTTAGCATTGGGGTGTAAACCATCCGACTGCATCAGACTTTCCTGTAATGCTACCCCGTCCAGTAAAAAAGGTACCCGGCTGATCTCATACTGCTGTGCCAGCGTTTCAAAAAGCGTATAAAAGCGCTCTGTATATGACACACCATAGTTGGGCGGTAAGCGAATCCCTACGAGTAAAGGCTTAGCTTTAGCTTCTTCTGTAAGCTCAATCAAGGTGGTGATATTACGTTCAATTATCCCCAATGGCATACCGCGCAAACCATCATTAGCGGCTAATGCCAGAACTATCCAGTCAGGCTGATGTCTCTTTATGAGAGCCGGCAATCGGGTTATGCCTCCCTGGGTTGTTTCGCCACTGATACTGGCATTAACCACGCGGATATTGGCATACTCTTGTTTCAGCCGTGTTTCGAGTAGTGCAACCCAGCCCTCCTCAGGGCTAATACCATAAGCAGCAGACAAACTATCTCCCAGAACCAACAGGGTTCTGGCAGAGACACTGCTACTGACAATAACGGACAGTAGTACTAATAAACGGATGATCGCCATGCCTGATAACATCTCCTTGAACACCTCTTTTGCCATAGAAGCACACCATCTCGCAAAAACCTTCGTAACTCAAGCCGGTGTGATACGTTTATTTAACGATTTATCGCTCGCCATACAACAGGGAGAGAGTGTTGCAATTATAGGCCAATCGGGTGCGGGTAAATCAACCCTGCTAAGTTTGCTGGCTGGACTCGACGCCCCTTCCACCGGATCGGTAAAACTGCTGGGAACTGACCTGAGCACATTATCTGACACTGACAGCTCCGCATGGCGAACAAAAAATCTGAGTTTTATTTTCCAGGCATTTCACCTCTTGCCGGAGTTAACTGCACTGGAAAACACTCAATTGCCACTGGATATCCGGGGTGATAAACAGGCAGCCGAAAAAGCGGCACGCTTACTGGACAAGGTTGGCCTATCTGATCGCCAAGGACATTACCCCGCACAGTTGTCTGGCGGAGAACAACAACGCGTTGCGATTGCCCGCGCCTTTGTGACACATCCAACGATTTTATTTGCCGATGAACCCACCGGCAACCTGGACACTGAGACCGGTAAAAACATTATTACGCAGCTATTTGAACTCAATGCGCAACAAGACACCACACTGGTTCTGATTACACACGATGCGGCGCTGGCTTCACGCTGTGATCGGCAGTTCCGGTTGGAGCAGGGACTCCTGCACGAGGGAGTTCGCTAATGATCTCGATGCTGGCATTACGCCAATTAAAAACCCAAGGGCGCCGACCCGACGGCAGAGCGCTGCTGATCTCTGTTTTTTTGATGACCAGCCTAATCACCTTATTGAGCCTGACCGGCGATCGCTTACAAAAAAGCCTGGTTAACCGCAGCGCCGAGATCCTGGGAGCAGACCTGGTCATCAGTAGCCAGCGCGCACTGCCTATCGAAAGATTAAGCCAGGCAAATGCACTCGGCCTTACTTCCACCTCAGTAACGCAATTTACCAGCATGGTCGAAACAGAAAACGAGATGCTGCTCAGCTCCATTCGTGCCGTCCGTGCCCCCTACCCGTTACGCGGTAAAGTGATCACCGAACCGCCGCAAAATGCCCCACTACCTAGCCGAAATACAGTCTGGGTCGAAGCATCAGTTCTGACTCGCCTGAATATTAAGATCGGCGATTTTGTTAATATTGGTTACAGTAAATTCCGCGTAGAAAGCGTACTGATTAGCAGCCCGGACAGAGGCTCAGGGTTTCGCAGTTTTAATCCTCACATTCTGATGCGTGACGCTGATCTGGCAGCAACCCGCGTATTAGCTCCTGGCAGCCAGGCTGAGTTTCGCCAACTGTTTGCGGGTACACCCGAACAGATAAAGACAGCAGAACAAACCTTTACATCCGCACTGGAGAAGGGCCAGCGCCTCTATACCGCAAAAGGCGACCAGCCGGTGAGACGGAATGCAGTCGGCAACGCCGGACAGTATCTTAAACTCAGCGCGCTGTTCGCTCTGCTACTGGGTTCTTTTGCTATCTATCTGAGCCTGAGACGCTTCAGTGCAGATCAGCAGAGCCGCACAGCTCTGTTAATGAGCCTGGGGTTATCCCGCAAGCAGTTGTTCCAACTGTTCAGTATTCAGCTTTTCGTTGGTTGGCTACTGGCCGCTATTCCCGGCACCCTGGCTGGCTTAGGGTTACACCAGATTATCCTATGGAAGCTCGGCTCGCTGCTACCTCAGCCAATGCCGGCTCTGAGTATGCTGTCTTTAGTCAGCAGTCCATTATTGGCCGGTGCGATTTTGATGGTCGCAGGGCTGGCCACCTTATTACCGCTGGGACAAACATCCGTTTTGGCCCTGATACGCCAAGGTAATGAACAGGCCAGCACGCATAAGTTACTTTACTGGCTAACCCCTATCGTGCTGTTTTTATTAATTGCCTTGTTTGTTGAGTCTGTTGTATTTGCAGCACTACTGACTATCGGTCTGTTAGTGGCAGGAATGATCGCAGGCTGGGGCGTACAGTTCCTGATCTATCGACTCAACCTCGGCCTGAAAGGCAGAATTCGCTTATTTCCTTTACTGACACTGCGCATTAGGCAACAACGCCACTGGCACCGCCTGCAAGGGGGTGTATTGTCGCTGCTGCTGACATTGATGACGGTACTGTTCTTTGCTCGCCAGGACATGCTCAGCGAATGGCAGGGACAACTACCAGACGACACGCCAAACCAATTTATTATCAACATCCAACCGTGGCAGAAGGCCTCGGTTACTCAATGGCTGGATGCGCAGAAAATCCCTTCTACGCTGTATCCGATCATCAGAGGGCGTATTGAATCCCTGAACGGAGAAAAACCGGCACAAGCTTTTACGCCGGAGCAACGCCGTCACAATACACTTAATCGCGAGCTGAATCTGACATGGGGCAACCAAATCCCCCCACACAATACCTTAAATCAGGGAGCATGGAGCAGCGCCGATAACGCCATCTCCATCGAACAATCGATGGCAGACGAGTTATCACTTAAGCTGGGCGATGAGCTGGGCTTTCGCGTCGGCAGCGACCTGTTCAGCGGAAAAATCACCAGTATCAGAGGCGTCGAGTGGGGCTCCTTACGACCCAACTTCTATGTGATTTTTTCACCCGGCGCTATTGACCACCTACCGGCAACCTATATCACCAGTTTTAAAATTGATGCTGAAAATAAAGGGGCGACTTCAGCGCTGCTGCAAGAGTTCCCCTCATTGACACTCATTGATGTAGAACAGCTGATACTGCAAGCACAGGATCTGATTAATAAGCTCAGCGACAGTGCTTCGCTGATTTTATTATTAACGCTGTTAAGCGGCTTAATTCTGGTGATTACAACCTTGCAGCAAGACCTGCTGCAACGGCGCTTTGAAGTCGCGCTGTTACGTACATTGGGTGCTTCCGGGAAACAAACACGCCAACTCGACCTTCTTGAATATCTGTTGATGGGGTTAAGCTGTGGCTTGCTGGCCAGCATGATGAGTGAAACGCTGCTTTATCTGATCTATCAAAGCCTGCTAAAGCTTGAGCCTCAATTGCATCTGCTCCTCTGGCTGACACTACCGCTGCTGGCAACCCTGCTATTTACACTAACAGGGCTGCTGACACGCCGGGCACTGTCTCTGCCCAGCAGCTACCGATTACTCAAAGGCGGAGAATAGTTCCCCCTCCCCTGAGTAAAGCCTAGACAGCATACACAGGGGGACACGCGGGTTACAGTGCCAACACCACACCCGGTTTCAACTCGTCACTTTTAAGGTTCGGAACCGGGAAACAGGAGAATAGACGGTCTTTAGCCACTCCCTTTTCTAACAGCAAACTGGTCACCTGTGCGCCACGGGCAACGGCCAGCCCTTGTAAGCGCTCCAACATAACTACTTCCAGCTCTGCTGGCGACAGGGGCTTGGCTTTTGCCTTATTCTCTTTTTCAAGCAGGGCTGATAAGGCAATACGATCATCCTTTACTGCATTGCCGCAGATATTCAGACGCAAGCCTTTGCGTGAGCTCATCATCTCAGCGATTTTGCCCAGATAGCCGCCCATATCCGCTGCAACAGTGCTTGTGCCTGCCGTGAAATTTACCGGAGCTAATGTAATAAAAGCACCCGATTTATTCGCATCAATAGCGGTGCTGGCGATCGAAATCAATGCACCATAGGGTTGCAACGCTTTCGTCAGGAAACTAAAGGCGGCTTTCTTCAGCCCTTTCGTGGCCAAACGATTCACAATATCCTGGTAACCAAACTGAGGATCATCCAGCGAGCCTTCAACCGGCAGATCCAACTTAATATTATCGTCACTATCCTGTAGTACCGAGATAGCCGTGCCTAATGGCATACTGAGCTTACTGTTAAACTCGTCCGTGGCCTGTGTCTGTGCAGGCTGCACTTCCAGACGATTCAGTTTAATACGGTTTTTTCCGGCCAGCACACCCTCCTTAAGCGTCCCGCTGCTACTGAAATCCATCTGTCCACTTTGTAAAAAATAGCCAACATATTTTCCGGCATAAGGACTCACCACCGGCAGTTCTGCATTTTTAATATCCAGCTTCCAGTTACCATTCCGGGTACCGCCCAGCAAATTCATTTTTCCGGAAGCCGTTAATTTTGCATGAGTGTTAATCGTCGCCTGCAGCTTGAACGGACTTAATTCTGCTTTGCCGCTATCCACTTTTTCAACGTTCAGTTCCTGAATATCCAGAACCGATTTAAAGGCCGGCTGAACACTATGATCTTCGATATTGATGAGGTTTTTACTCGTCATCAACAACTGCTCCACACGTACGCTAAAGGCTGTTTCCTGGTTTTCGGCTTTTGCTGTAGTTGTAGTGATAGCTGTAGTTTTTGCGTTATTTTCTTTTCCCCGCGCCGACGTGCCTTCACCCAGTGTTGCCAGCGCAAACGTCAGCCGCTCAATCTCTTTAATTCCCTGCTTGTTAGTCACCGATACATAGGTTTGTGTATCTTTTATACGAGCATCATTGATCACCAAACGATTTAGATCCGTTAATAGCAGCCCTTTAAGCTGCAATTCACCGATAGTACTCATCGGCTGCTGGCCTTGTTTATAATTCGCTTTGAGCCCGGAGAAGGTTAACTGCTCTGCGCTGATCTTTTTCGTCGAGTAAAACCCGTTTACCAGACCGATAGAGCCTAGCTCAAGTAACTGCAGCGGCTCTTTTAAGGTCGACACACTCAGCGCAGCGGTCTTCAGGCGGACTTTTTCTATGACAGGCTGGCTCACTGACATATTAGCCAGCTCAGCCGCCATATCAACAGAGTCCAACGCCACTGCAAGGCGTCCGTCTTGTGATAGCTGTAACTTTTGTAAAGTAATCGCCGGGGCTGCCGTAATACCAGCCAGCTCTGATCCCTGCCAGGAAATTTTCAATGGTGATACTAAAGAGAGTTGCGCGGCTGCCAAATCGATCTGCGGGTTTTTCAGCCCCAGCGTATCGATATTAAGCGTCAACTGACTGTTCAGCTGTTTTGGCACGTTTTCTGTAAACGATAAGTTTAACGGGCCTTGCTGCGACAAGCCCGCAGCGCTGATGCGTTGATCAGCTTGACTAAAATCCAGATTTTTAATGCTGAGCTGTTGCGGCCCTTTAATGCTACTCAACGCGGACCCATCAAAGCCAAGATCAACGCCTCCTTGCCAGCTCAATTGCGACATCAGCAAAGCGAGCTGTTTACCTTGCTCCAGCTTTATACCACTACTCTGAATCGCGCCCTGCAAAGAAACATTCTGTAACGCACTTGCGGCCAGCTTAACCGCGCCTTTGCCGGACCACTCAAGGCGCTTATCCGAGACATTGATTTGCTCATCCTTCCATGAAAACTCATCAAGACTGAAGCTGCCCGAATGTAACAACTGGCCACTGCCACCGGTAAGATCGAGCTTCAGTTCAAGATTGGTTGTCAGAAACCCTTTCAACTGCGGCACCCAGGCTTTAGCGACACTCTCTATTGGAAACCGATCCAGCACTAACTTAATCGTCGATGTTTTCTGTTCAGGTAAAGGAACCGCAGCTGAATTCAGCTCTATTCTTGAGCCGTTGAGTAATCCATTCAGCGTGACTTGAGTTGAGGCTGTTTCATCCCATTGGTAAAGCGAATTCAAATCCGCATTATCAATGACGATCTGCTGCTGATGCTGCGGAAGATTCAATGCCCAGTTAATGTGATTTAAACGAACATTGGCTATACCTACCCGCCACTCTGAAGCGGGGCTTTCAGGCTCTTTAACAGACGGCTCTGTCGAATTGAATTGAGACAGGTTGACCGGCCCAAGCCAAAGATCATCCCCTTGTTGGTAGAGGCCACTGGCCACATCAGAGAGAATAACCTCATTGATCAGAATTCGCTTCTCGAATAACGAAGGGTAATCGAGCGTCACTTTCAGGTGCCCCACCCGCATCGGCGGCACACCCTCAGAGTCTGCTTTGAGCTCTATCAGCTCCACACTTCCGCTAAGCCAGTGTATGTCGACTTTTTCAAAAGAAACATGTTCAGCCCCCTGCCCTTTAAGCCAGATCACTGCCTGATCCCGCATCAGGTATGGCAGGGAATATAGCCCTAAAACGATTACCACCAACATCGACATAATAACTCGCATAACTTCCCTCATTACATCAAAAAAGCATCTGGATCACTCACCCATACTATCAACAAGGATAGACGCCAGGTGAGCTGGATAATATACAAAAAAGCTTACACTGTTTTCCCTGATATTGAGCTGAATTCGTCATTAACTATCAACCCTTTTATTCAAAGAAGAATTCATAAGCAGTAACGAGTAAAGTAAACAGCAGCAGAAAGCTGGCGAAAAACGAATGGACCTTTAAAAGCCGAATGATAAATATAGAATTTAAACATCAAGGCTGACAGGGTTTTCATAATGTCATTACAAAACAAATGGTTATTCCAAAAAGCTATAAAAAAATAACGTTTCCTGCTAATATTTGGCCACTAGAACATACAGTGTTATGCCAATTTTTAATTTATCAGGATAAATATAATGGCTCATCATGATGAGAAGTTTCGTGACGGTTCCGGTTATAGCTGGATTGTAATTAATCTGATTGCGTTAGCATGGGTCACAATGCCTGTCAGCATTGCCCTGACTAAAGTCGTGCAGTGGTAAACAGCTAATTATTGATAAAAATGCCGCTTTCATTTAGCGGCATTTTTTTAACGATTGCTTCGGCTATCTAATCCGTTACCTAATAGCATCTTATCCTTTCTTGATCGTTTGCACGCCCTGCGGCGACCCCATCAAAATCACATCAGCACCGCGCTGCGCAAATAATCCATTGGTTACCACACCAACGATATTATTCAGGATACCTTCCAGCCCTTTAGGGTCAACAATCGACAGATCATGAACATCCAGAATTTCGTTACCATTGTCCGTCACAAAACCCTGACGATACACCGGCATAGCATCCAGCTTCACCAATTCACGCGCCACATAGGAACGCGCCATTGGAATCACTTCTACCGGTAACGGGAAGTCGCCGAGCACATCTACCTGTTTAGTCGAGTCAACAATACAGACGAACTCTTTAGCGACGGCGGCAACGATCTTTTCACGGGTTAATGCACCACCACCACCTTTGACAACACTTAAGCTTGCATCAAACTCGTCGGCGCCATCTACATAGACTTCCAGTTCATTAATTGAATTCAGATCAAACACCGTTATACCGTGCCCTTTTAAGCGATCCTCTGTGGCTTGCGAACTGGCAACGGCACCATCAAACATATGCTTCACTTTTGCCAATTCATCGATGAAAAAGTTTGCTGTAGACCCCGTGCCTACGCCGACAATTGTTTCACGTCTTAAGCGTGGACGAATATAATCAACAGCCGCCTGGGCTACGGCTAACTTCATTTCATCTTGTGTCATGCTGTTTCACATCTCATTTATGAAGAATTTGTGTAAATTATACGCAGCATTGGCCTTCGCTTGTAGACGAAAAGCGCTACAACTTGTAGGATTTCCCGCTCTTCTTGTGAAATCATTCAGGATTGACTGATAAACAAGCCATTCGCCTCTACTCTATTGATTGTACTTTCATTATGGCTCACCGATACATCAAAAGAATTCTCGAAGCGCGTGTCTATGACGTCGCGGTCGAAACCCCCCTGGATGAAGCCAGAGGACTAACGGAACGCCTGAAAAACCGGGTTTTACTGAAACGTGAAGATCTGCAACCGGTATTTTCGTTCAAGATCCGCGGTGCTTATAACAAAATGCGTCAGCTCACAGCAACAGAGCGTGCCAACGGTGTGATTGCAGCATCTGCGGGAAATCACGCCCAGGGGCTGGCGATGGCAGCCAGGCACCTCGGCGTGAAAGCGACCATTATCATGCCCAAAACCACACCCGAACTGAAGGTAAATAATGTACGCCGGCTGGGTGGCAAAGTTGTGTTGCATGGTGATACTTTTGACGAAGCCTCAGCTCACGCGCTCAAACTGGTTGCCGAAAAGGGGATGACCTATGTGCACCCCTTTGACGATCCCGATGTCATTGCAGGCCAGGGCACCGTAGCAATGGAAATCCTGCGCCAGGAATCCGGCCCGATTGATGCCATCTTTGTTCCGGTGGGTGGCGGTGGATTAATTGCGGGTATCGCCGCCTACGTAAAGTACCTTCGACCAGAAACTAAGGTTATCGGCGTAGAATCTGAAGATTCCGCCTGCTTAGCGGCGGCAATTAAAGCGAACAAGCGCGTTACTTTATCGCAGGTAGGCATTTTTGCAGACGGCGTTGCTGTTGCGCAAATTGGCAAAAATACTTTCGAAATTTGTCGTGATTATGTTGATGAAGTCATCACTATCACCACTGACGAGATCTGCGCGGCCATCAAGGATATCTATGACGACACCCGTTCTATCTGCGAACCCGCGGGTGCGCTAGGGGTTGCCGGACTAAAAAAATATGTTGAGCGTGAAAAGTGTGAAGCAAAAACACTGATCGCGATTGATTCAGGCGCGAACGTTAACTTTGATCGTTTACGCCATATCGCAGAACGTTCAGAACTGGGTGAAAAACGTGAAGCCATCATTGCCGCGAAGATCCCTGAAAAACCCGGCAGCTTTAAAAAGTTCTGCATGGCTCTGGGTAAGCGCAATATCACTGAATTCAACTACCGTTACAGTGATGACACATTAGCAGTCGTTTTTGCCGGTATTCAAATTAAGCCGAACAATGACGGCAAAGAAGAACTGCTCGAAGAGTTGCGCGAACATCTGGAAGAGGTGGTTGATCTGACAGATGATGAAACTGCAAAACTGCATGTGCGCTATATGGTAGGCGGGCATGCACCCGAGAGCGTTTCTAACGAAGTCGTGTACCGTTTTGAATTTCCTGAGCGCCCCGGCGCTCTGATGAAGTTTCTTAGCACATTAGGCGGCCGCTGGAACATTTCTATGTTTCATTACCGCAATCACGGCGCCGCTTATGGACGCGTACTGGTGGGCATGCAAGTGCCGGAAGCGGAGAGAGACCAGGTAAAAGAGTTCCTGCACGAGATCGGCTATAATTTCTGGGAAGAAACCAACAATCCGGCTTATAAGCTGTTTCTTGGCTAAGCTCTTTATATGACTATATGATCGATCGTCTCTCTGAAAAACCGCTGGATTCAACCAGCGGTTTTTTTATACCTGACATGTCATGTATTACTACACTTTTTAGCACTCCGGTCTAAATAGCGCACCTCAGAAGCTGATCATCCAGTTCAAGCAGCACAGATTCAAGCAGATGATGCTCTGCCCCTAATTCCACCAGGTCATCCACCGTCAGCGGTTGTTGAAGGCGTTTCAAATAAAAGTGGCCATCATGTGAATAGATCTTGTCACCGATAATGGGGTAACCCAAATGAGCCAGATGGGCGCGGATCTGATGCTTGCGGCCAGTTAATAGCTCACATTCGATCAGCGACTTATGGGCCTGACGTTCGATAACCCGGAAGTCTGTTTTGCTGAATTTTGGCTTAGGGTAGTCTGTTAAACGGCCAGGGTCGACGACATACATCCGGCTTCGGATGACACTAGCCGTCTTCTCGGATAACTCGCACTCAAAGGACAACTGATCCCATGCCGGGTTTCCGTCAACCCATGCATGATAAACCTTCCTGCGTACCAATTGCTGAAAATGTTTTTTCCATTTCTGGTCTGCTTTTTTGTCTTTTGCTATCAGTAATACACCGCTGGTTTCTGTATCCATTCGATGCAGCAGACGCGCATCAGCATAGGCTGTTTCACGTCTAATCAGTGAGATCAATGTCTGATAAAGATTACGCGTGGTGCGGCTAACCGGTAGTAAGGCGGGCTTATACACCTTGATCAGCTCATCGTTTTGCCAAAGAAGTCGCCAGTTAACGTCGACATGAGCTTCAATATGATCCGGTAAATAGACGGTTATCTGTTGCCCGATAACAAGCGTGCAGGAGGATGCAACAACAAGACCATCAACCCTGACCCAGCCTTCCCGGAAAGAGTGCGGTAACCGTGCAACATCACGCTCAACCAGACGGGAAGCTAAAAACTCAGCGACCGTGCCGACAGATTCCGTAAGCACAGAAAAATTCAAACAAAAGCCGCCCTCCGCCTGCTCCCTTTCTGCAAGCGGAAAACAATCCTGCGTCAAGGCACCTCCGCAGAGTGCTCAAAACTTTTGCCAAAAAACGCCTGCAGTGTAAACAAACAGAGTGAGGATAACCCCCAGATCAAACCGGTAACAACCCCCAGGTCAATAATGCCACGCCACGGCTGCGCCAACTGATGCACCAGCAGAACCATCGCGATAATCCCCAGTGTCAGGCTGTAGGTCACAATCATGCGCTTACGAATAATTGAAAAGAATCCCATGCAAAACAGCGGCGCTAACAACAATCTCATCAGCGTAACATTTTGAGACAGATAAAGGATACGAGCAGCCACCCGGGGAGACCACGCCTGCTGAAAACCCCGGTATCCTTCAGAAAAGCCCATGAAAATAATACACGCCACCAGCGCCAGCCAATGATACCACTCAAGGTTGTAATCAAAGGTTTGCCAACCGATCGCACTTAATCGATAGATGGCACTACCCAGCAGCAAACCGATACCCGTGATACCCCACAGAACAGCAATATACCCTAGCACTCTCGTATCTCTTCCAGATTTCGCCATTTAAGCTGCGTATTGTACTCAACTTTGACCGATACTAAACAAAAAAAACCGCCCGTTAAGGGCGGCGAAGTGCACGTTACTCACTCAAAACTTACATAGATACTTTCAATTAAAGCTTAATAGCCCTTCAATTCATCAATGTACTCCGGCAAAAACAGCGAAATCTGGGGCACATAAGTGATCAGCATCAGGAAGCCTAACAACAGACATAACCACGGCAGACACGCCTTAATTACCCAGATCATATTCTGTCCGGTAATACCCGCCGTTACGAAGAGGTTCAGCCCCACCGGTGGTGTCAGCATACCGATCTCCATGTTGACCACCATGATGATACCCAGATGGATCGGATCAATACCCAGCTGCACAGCAATCGGGAATAAGATAGGCGCCATAATCAATATGATCGCTGATGGCTCCATAAAGTTACCGGCCATCAGCAGTAAGATATTCACTACGATCAGGAAGCCCCACGCCGGCAAGCCCCACGCCATGATCGACTCAGCAATCGTATGCGGGATACGTTCGGTCGTCAGCACGTGAGCGAATAACATCGCATTAGCAATAATAAATAACAGCATCAGGGATACTTTTGATGCATCAAGTATCACTTTGCGAACTTCTCGATCCGCAAAGGACTTAGGAATCGCCATCAACATCTGAGCGGTATTACGCGCAGCAGCCGAAGCATAGTTTTCACCCTCTTTCTGCCACGGGATGCCCTTCATCGGACCGATATCACGGTAACCAATCACGGCAATAAAATATCCGTACACGGCAGCAACGGCAGCTGCTTCTGTCGGTGATGCTATTCCCCCGTAGATAGAGCCCAGTACGATGATGATCAGCATCATCCCACCCAATGCAATCACACCTGAACGCGCCAGGGCTTTAAAGCCTGGGAACGGCTGTGCAGGCAACCCCTTGATACGCGCCACAATATAAATAGCGATCATCAAAATAAGGCCCATCATCAGGCCGGGTATGAAACCGGCCATAAACATACGTGAAGCAGACACTTCAGTAGCCGCTGCATAGACCAGCATAACGATTGAAGGAGGAATCAAAATCCCTAGCGTACCTGCGTTAGCAACAACACCCGCCGCAAAAGATTGCGGATAACCTGAACGCACCATGCCGGCAATACAGATAGTTCCGATCGCCGCGACCGTAGCAGGAGATGAACCCGACACCGCAGCAAACAGCATACAGGCCATAACCGAAGCCATCGCCAGACCACCTCGAATGTGGCCTACGGTATCAACAGCAAAATTGATCAGGCGTTTGGCAACACCACCGGTCGACAAAAATGCCGATGACAATATAAAGAAAGGAATGGCTAACAGCGTGTAATGCTCAGAGGTTGCTTCAAATAATTTTAGCGAAATAGACGCTAGCGAATCATTAGAGAACATCAGAATAGTCGCCACAGACGACAGCCCCAGTGCAACGGCAATCGGCATACCGATAAACATACAGAAGAACAGGGTGATGAAAAGAACGGCGATAGTCATGATTTATCTCCCTTATCTTTATTTGAATCGGTATCACCCAATGATGACTCTTTCAGCCCTTTGGCAATCTCCATCGACTCTTCGGCTTCATCCGCAAAATGGAAACCATCCGCTTGGCCAATGATGACTTTCCAGCCGAGTTGCAGAAAACGAACGATCAATAAAACAAAACCGATCACCAGAATACTGGTCGGCATCCAGCGTGGCAGCGGAACATCCTCTAGCTCAATGCCAATCTTAATGAGCTTTCCGATATAGACCCACGATCCATATAAAAACAGAAAGCAATAGATCAGACACAGCACGATGGCCAGCAGGGTCAAAAACCTATGAATTCTGTTTGGCAACATTTTAACGAATACATCAACGCCAATATGTGCCCCCACCTTAACGCCATAGGAGGCACCAAACAGTACAAACCAGGCGGACATCAGCAAAGTCACCTCCTGTGCCCAGTGGATACCCGCGTTGAAGCCAAACCTGGCCACCACCTCAGCGAATACTAATAGGGTCATTGATACTATGAGTAAGGATAAGAAGCCCTCCTCAAAGTTCGAAATCAGTTTTTTAATCATCACAGCCCCCATCGACACGACTTACATCGATTATTTTTATATTGAGACAACACTTACAGGACAGCCCGCCCCATACAACACATCAGTGCAACTCATCATGACGACGATCAGGCACAACTGCAGCAGCACAGGGGGAAGCTCTCTTCTAAACAATATTCTCTGGGTATTACTTTCCGGGTAAGAATTTCTGTAAAACACAGACGGACCGGGACGGCCCGCCTGTAAAGCAATATAAGCTTATTGATTAGCGGCTTGTGCTGCGTTAATCAGATCAACACCAATGTCTTTTTCAAACTGCTTCCAGACAGGCTTCATTGCATCAACCCACTGCTGGCGCTCAGCATCTGTCAGGTTGATGATTTCAGAGCGATTAGAGTCAATAATTTGCTGCTTATCTTCATTAGCTTTTTCATCAGCAATGCCATTACCGTATGCAATGGCTTCACTCAGCGCTTTTTTCAGCTCAGCACGCAAGTCATCATCCAGCGACATCCAGAACTCAGTAGAAGTCACCACTAAGTAATCAAGAACACCGTGGTTAGATTCTGTGATGTACGGCTGTACTTCAAAGAATTTTTGCGAGTAGATATTCGACCAGGTATTTTCCTGACCGTCGATAGCCCTGGTCTGCAGTAGTGTAAATACTTCAGAAAACGGTTTTTTCAGAGGGACGGCTTCAACCGCCTCAAACTGCGCCTGAAGCACATCAGAGGTCATAATGCGGAACTTTCTGCCCGACGCATCTGCCGGCACTCTCAATGGGTTACTCGCAGACAACTGCTTCATACCATTATGCAGGTAACCCAGACCCATCAGCCCTTTCGATTCAAGCGAGCTTAATAGCCCCTGCCCCTCCGGACCTTGCTGAAAACGCTCCACTGCTTCCATGTCTTTAAACAAGAAAGGCAGATCAAAGACCTGCAATTCTGGTGTATATTTCTGGAATTTAGATAATGAAGGCGCTATTAGCTGAATATCGCCTAACAACATTGCTTCAAGCTCCTTGCCATCGCCGAACAACTGCGAGCTGGGAAACACCTCAACGTTGACTTTCCCGGCAAGGCGCTCATCGACCAGCTCTTTGAATTTAAGCGCCATCTGTCCTTTAGGGGTACTTTCAGCAACTACATGAGAAAATTTAATTTCGATTGGGGCTGCTACAGCGGCCTGGGCACCCAGTGCCAAAGCGATTGTAGTTACAGCGGCGGTCAATAAACGCATAGTGTCTCTCCTGTTATTGGATTTATTCTGCTTGTTGTGCGTTTTTACTCACGTCGGCTTTATAAAGCCTGACGTCAGCGTCTGCACTATTAAAGCAAAGACGGTGCCATAAAATATTTTATTTTATAAAACAGTATGTTAGAAAAACCGCGCTAATTTTTTCAGTCTAAAATGGCGTAGTTTCACCCATCGGCAAACAGGAAAACTGGCGGAAAACCACCCAACCTGTCTGGATAGAGGCTGATCAAATGCCAGGAGCGTCATTTTTTTGATAGGGGTTAGAGACAAAAACTAAAGAATCACTATAGCTTGCCGCTGTTAAGTTTATATTAAGTTAAAATTTGTAATTCAGGAGTAATATGTCGCTGCCACGATGAATACCAACAAAGGAATGTCTATTCAGACGAAGGTCAACGTGTCACTTATTGCTGTTTTCCTGATAGTGCTCATCAGCAGCCTAACCGCTATATTCAAGAGTGAAACCGAACTCAGCCATCAGGTCGCCCGTAAAACCACACTCGCAACCGCTGACTCCTATTTTGACAGCATCAATATATTGATGCTCAGCGGAGCAATGGCCAACCGTGCCACACTACAACAGAAAATCATCACAAATGACGACCTCACAGAAGCCAGAATTATACGTGGTGATGCCGTTTCAGGTGTTTACGGGCCCGGCTCAGGCGATTCAGGCATAGAGGACGACTTTGATCGCCGCGCAATGAAAGGCGAACATATCGTTGAAGAGATCAATGATGATAAAGGCCATCGACTGGTTGTTGTCACACCCATGAAAGCGCTAAGCAACTACAAAGGCACTAACTGCCTGCTCTGCCATCAGGTCAGCGAGGGTGATATTCTCGGTGCCGTCCGCGTGACCTACTCCTTTAACAGCCTTGATGCTGCCATTACCAGTAACATCACGGCTATAGCTTTGGTAGAGTTGGCTTTATTTATCGCAGGCATTATTGTCATCAGTTTGCTCCTTCGCCGGTTAGTTATCACACCTATCAACCGCCTCAGCAACACCATCCAGAGCATCGAAAAAGAGGGTAACCTCAATCTGAGAATAGCTGTTACTTCGCAAGATGAAATCGGACATATGTCCACCGCCTTTAACTCAATGCTGAACCATTTTCACGACAGCCTGCAGCAAGTCAGCAATACCATTTTACAATTGGGAACCTCCAGCACACAGATTAACAAGATAGCCGATATGGCGTCTCAAGCCGTTAGCAATCAACAACTTCAAACCAGCTCTGTTGCTTCAGCAATCCATCAGATGGAGTCTGCGACACAAAGCGTAGCGACTAATGCAGAACATACGGTTGTCGCCTCAGATTTAGCGCTTAAGGAAACCAACACCGGTACTCAAATCACCCAGGCGGCATTACAAGAGATGGAAAGCCTGAAAGAGAATATGGTACGCGCTACACACGCTATTCAACAGTTGAATACACAAAGCCAGAATGTAGGTACGGTGTTGGAGGTGATCCAGAAAATTGCCGGACAAACCAACTTACTGGCCCTGAACGCCGCCATAGAGGCCGCACGCGCAGGCGAGCAAGGCAGAGGCTTTGCGGTTGTTGCCGACGAAGTCAGAACGCTCGCCAGCCGAACCCACCAATCTACCGAAGAAATTAACAATATTATCGGACGTTTACAAAAAGATGCTGAAGGAGCAGTATCCGTGATGCAAGTTGCTATGGACAGCGCTGAAGCCGGTGTTGAAAGCGTACAGAAAACATCAAATGCGTTGATAAATATTGCGGAAGAAGTGCGTGTCATCAATGACATGAACCATAAGGTAGCCAGTTCCATTAAGGAGCAATCACAAATGGCAGCGAGCGTAGAAGTCAGTGTTCAGGATATCAGCCAGAGCGCCAGCCGCACAGCTGATCGCGCTTCCCAGTTAACAACGGTTTCTTCCGAGCTGGCAACTCTGGCCTCACAATTGGGCACATTGGTCAGCCGCTTTAAGCTTTAAAGTCGTTCTTATCCAGCCCGTATTTACACATTTTGTCATACAAGGTTTTACGCGGCAGACCAAGGCTGCTCAGCGTGTCCTTGATCGATCCGCCATGACGGGCCAGCTCGGTTTGCAAAAGAATCTTCTCAAAGCGCTCAACCTGCTTTGGTAAGGTCATTTGCCCCGTCTCAGCACTGTCTGTGATGGGGCGGTTGTCAAAGTCAAAGGTACAACTTTCCCCTAACAACACATAACGCTCGGCCAAATTACGTAATTCTCTGACATTGCCCGGCCAGTCATGCGTCATCAGGCTATGCATACGCTCTCTGCTCAGCGGCAACACTTCCCGGCCATATTGCGTGGATGCAAGAATGGAAAAGTGCTGAAATAACATAGGAATATCATCAAGGCGCTCCCTTAACGGAGGAATATCGACACGTACCACATTTAACCGATAGTACAAATCTTCACGAAACGTTCCCTGCCCGGCCTGCGTTTTCAAGTCGACTTTACTCGCCGCTATCACCCGAATATTCAACTGGATCAGCTCGTTCGAGCCAAGCCGTTCAATCGTTCGCTCCTCCAGCACTCTGAGTAATTTAACCTGCAAATTAAGCGGCATACTCTCAATTTCATCGAGAAACACCGTGCCACCATCAGCATGCTCAAACTTACCAATGCGCTTCGCTTTTGCATCAGTAAAAGCGCCCTTTTCATGCCCGAATAACTCACTTTCTATCAAGCTTTCGGGCACGGCTCCACAGTTAATCGCCACAAAATTCTTGTCACGCCGGCTACTGTGTTCATGGATATAACGGGCCAACAGATCCTTACCTGAGCCTGTCTCAGCAAGAATCAGTATATCGGCAGGTGTATCGGCAACCGTATTGACTAAGCGTCGCAGCTGAGTCACGGATGGTGAATTGCCGATAATACGCGGGCCCGGTGCGCTTTGCGCCTCCAGTTCCTGGCGTAACCGACGATTTTCGATGGTCAGGGCCCGTTTCTCCATCGCCCGGCGCACAATATCTACTAGTAATTCAGTGGAAAATGGCTTTTCAATAAAATCATAGGCACCGTTGCGCATGGCACTGACTGCCATTGATATATCACCATGCCCGGTAATCAGGATGACCGGCAGATCTGCATCAATGGCCCGGGCCGTTTGCATCAACTCAAGCCCATCAATACCGGGCATATTGATATCGGTCACCAACACACCGCACCACTGCTCAGTGATATGTTCAAGAGCCTGCTCAGCCCTGGACAGAGCAATCACGCTATAACCGGCCAGTTCAAGCGTTTGCCCTGCTGAAAGCCTGATATGCTTCTCATCATCAACCAGCAGCACAGTATTATTCTGCTTAATATTATCCTGATCCAAGCTCAGAGACTGCATACGTTTTCCCGTTACAAAGATGTTAGTTGTTGGGTAGAATCCCGGGCAGAATCTGCCGGCAGTGAAAGCGTAAAGACAGCGCCACCTTCAGGATGATTAGAGACACTCAGCTCACCACCCAGGCTATCAATAATACGATACGAAATTGACAGTCCAAGGCCCAGGCCCTGACCAGCCTTCTTAGTCGTATAGAAAGGTTCAAACACCCGCTCTAACTCCTCCTCAGGAATTCCCGGGCCATAATCACGCACCTGTAAAATCAGCTTCGCATCCTGAGAACTCAGCAAGATATCAATCTTTTTATTTTCCTGTGTTTCCATTGCCTGCATAGCATTACTGATTAAGTTAACCATGACCTGTTCTATCCGTACGATATCACCCAAAACATAACAGGAGTCTAAATTCTTCGGCCAGTTAATCGAGACTTTTTCACGCCCCAGACGTCCATACATAATGGACATAGCGCCCTCTTTAACTGATTGCATAGACACTGATTCTGCATGGCCACTGGTTTTTCGGGCGAACTCTTTTAACGGATGAATGATCTTTGCCATGCGTTCGGTTAGCTGACTTATTTCAGACAAATTGGTGGCTGCCGATTCCGGACGATTCATTTTCAAAAACTGTCGTGCATTGTCTGCATAGGCCCGAATAGCCGTCAGGGGTTGATTCAGTTCGTGATTGATACCCGCTGACATCTGCCCCAGCACCGCCAATTTAGCGGTTTGAATCAGCTCATTCTGCGTATTCTTATGCAGGTCCATCTCTTCTCTGATTTTTTCATTCGCATAGGTCAGATCGATAGTCCGTTCGTGGACACGGATTTCCAGCTCTGCCTGGGAGTTTTGCAGCGCAAGTTCATACTCTTTACGTTGGGTGATATCATGAATCGTCACGATATAATGCTTAGTATCCTCTCTGTGCATTTTCCCAATGCTGACCTCAATAGGAAAATAACTACCATCCTGGCGCTTACCCGATGCTTCTATGAACAGGTCTGGTAATTCGCTCAAAGCCGCTTGCGTAATGTGTTGCCAACAAACCCGACGATCCGCCTGCGATAAAAATAAGCTGAAGTATTGATGCTTTACCTGCTCCTCGCTGTAACCGAATAACTTTTCAGCCGTAGGATTAAATGATTCAACCCGACCCTCTTTATCCAGCGTTATCAGCCCCGCCTGAGTATTATCGATAATATCCCGAATGCGGGATTCATTTCTCTCCAGCGTTTGAATTTCCCGTAGATTAAATCGTGTACGCTCTTTGACGATACGTCGCCTGGAAGTAACAACCATCACCAATAACACCAGTGCGATATATACAAAAGCTGCCAGGATTACTGCGTTCAGCACCTGCTTATGCACCGGCTTCATACTGGCAAGAATTGAAACCGTATAACCCGCGTCCTCAACAGAGCTGCTCTGCAAAAGAAACTCTGCACTTTTCTTACCATCCAGCGCGCCATTTCGCACCGTATCAGCATCTACTAATGTGATCAACTGACTCCCATCGTCGCGTTGCTCGCGCTTAATGATATTCAGTGACGCCAGCGGATAGTCACCATAACGCATACTTTGATAAATTCTCTGTATATCAGTTTCCAACAACGGCGTCAGTGTATGAAACTTCCAATCTTTGCGCGTCGAGATAAAAATAACACCGTCCTCATCGCTCACAACCAGATCAGTAGAAACATCACTCCAATCCGTCTCAATCTCATTAAGATCAATTTTCACGACCACTGCACCGATAATATTGCCACGATGCTCAACAGGATATGAAAAAAAGTAACCGCGTTTTTTAGATGTCGTACCTAATGCAAAATAACGCCCGGGACGTCCCTGAATAGCATCCTGAAAGTAGGGTCTGAACGCAAAGTCCCTGCCGACAAACGAAGCATCTTTACTCCAGTTACTGGCCGAAACCGTTAACCCTTCTTCATTCATTAAGTAGCTATCAGATGCGCCGATAACGTCATTAACCTGCTCAAGATAGAGATTTGCCCGCATTTGGGCATCATTGCTCCAATCATATAGCAGTGTGTTGATTAACTCAGAGTGGGTGGATAGTAAGCGAGGCAGGTCTTTATAACGATCCAGTGTCTGCTGTAAACTCAGCATGTAACGATTCATATCTGCCTGGGTTTTCTGTTGCAGATAACCCATTGCCTGATGGCGACTCAAGCTTGTCACCTGAATCAGTAACAATATAAAGCCACACACCAGAGCCAGGACGATCAAGGGGCGGTAAGTTAAAAAATACCTTGCCAGAATCTCACTCCTTCTAAATAATTTATAGTCAAACCAACAGATCTTAGTATGAAGTGGAAATTATCTGCTGCTATGATTCTATAGGAAACCTTTAATTTCTATACCGAAGCACACAGAATGCTATTTTTTCGACCCACGTTTAACGACTCCTTTAATTTATTAAGTAAAGATGACCGAGATACCTTATGCTGAAACGTACTAAAATTGTAGCTACTTTAGGACCGTCAACAGATAAGCCAGGCGTGCTCGAGGCATTAATTCGCGCTGGTGTAAATGTTGTACGCTTGAACTTCTCACACGGCACCGCTAACGACCATCGTCAGCGTGCGCAAGCCGTGCGGGAAACAGCACGGCGCATCGGTAAGGTGGTTGCTGTCATGGGTGACCTGCAGGGCCCTAAAATCCGCATTGCTAAATTCAAAACAGACCGAATTGAGTTAAAAAGCGGCGATCTATTCACGCTGGATGGCGAACTCTCCAGCACAGCCGGTGACCAGCATCAGGTTGGTCTCGATTATAAAGAGCTGCCAAAGGACTGCCTCCCCGGCGACGTTTTACTGCTGGATGATGGCCGGATGCAACTTAAAGTACTCAAGGTCAACGGCTCACGCGTCGAAACAGAAGTCTTACTCAATGGCCCTCTGTCCAACAATAAAGGTATTAACAAACAAGGCGGAGGCTTATCTGCCGCCGCCCTGACTGATAAAGATAAACGTGACATTCTGGTCGCTGCAGAACTGGACATGGACTACGTTGCTGTATCTTTCCCTCGCTCGGCAGCCGACATAGACGAAGCCCGGACACTCTTGAAAGCAGCAGGCTGTCGTGCCGAGATCATTGCCAAAATAGAGCGCGCCGAAACGGTAGCCGATGATGAAGTGCTGGATGCACTCATCCTCGCCAGCGATAGCGTCATGGTTGCCCGTGGTGACCTGGGCGTTGAAATTGGTGATGCGCAGTTAATTGGCGTGCAAAAACATATTATCAATCGCGCCCGCGAATTGAGCCGTACCGTCATTACTGCCACACAAATGATGGAGACCATGATCAAAAACCCAATGCCGACACGTGCCGAGGTATTTGATGTCGCCAATGCGATACTCGATGGCACCGATGCCGTCATGCTCTCGGCAGAAACAGCGGCCGGGGATTTTCCGATTGAAGTCGTCAGATCGATGACTGAAATCTGTCAGGGGGCCGAACGCCACCAATCCGCACGTCCGAGCGTCACCAGTATTACCCAGCACAGCGACCGCATAGATGAAACCATTGCCCGCTCGGCTATGTATACCGCCAACCATCTGATCGGTATCAAAGCAATTATTTGCCTGACAGAATCCGGATCAACACCTCGCTGGATGTCGCGTATCCGCTCAGGATTACCTATTTACGCACTCACCCGCCATGATCGCATCATGCGCCGTATGGCACTGTATCGTGGTGTAGAAGCCATGTTCTTCGATGCGACCAGCGTCGAGGAGTCTCGTTTAAATGATGAGATTCTTGCCGGACTAAAAGCCAAAGAGCTGCTTAACAGTGGAGACCTGATCATACTGACTCGCGGCGCTACTATCGGCGAAAATGGTCGTACTAACTCGATGCAGGTGTTACAGGTTCCTTAGCAAACCTCAACATACTGTCTGACACAGCTATTTGATTTAAGGAGGCCCGCGCCTCCGTTTTTATTTGAATCTTATAAGCATACTGTGTTTTAACTGATAATCTTCCACTTTCACTGAACCGCCAAACAACCGGAAAGCCTTATGAATCTCGCTGCTCAAATTGCTCAGGAACTAGGGGTGCGCCCACAACAGGTTTCAGCAACCATCACTTTACTGGATGAAGGCGCCACCGTTCCTTTTATTGCCCGTTATCGCAAAGAAGTAACCGGCGCGCTTGATGATATTCAGCTACGCCAGCTGGCGTTGAGAGTTGATTATCTCAGGGATCTCGATAGCCGCAAACAAAGCATCTTGAGCAGTATAAAAGAGCAGGGCAAGTTAACCGGGGCTCTCGCCAGCGCTATCGCATCAGCAGACACCAAAGTACGCCTCGAAGATCTATATCTTCCCTATCGCCCCAAACGCCGCACTAAAGCGCAGGCGGCACGTGAAGCCGGGCTGGAACCTCTCGCCTTACAGCTGCTGAACACCCCGTGTGACCCTCAACAAGCCGCCTACCCCTTTATTAATCTGGAAAAACAGATCGAGGATGCAGACGCCGCATTAGCCGGTGCACAACAGATTCTGATTGAACAGTTCTCAGAGCAAGCAGAACTGTTGGAGCGATTACGCACCTGGTTATGGCATAACGGCATTATCAATGTCAGCGTGGCCCGCGGCAAAGCATCGGACAATAGTAAATTCCGTGACTACTACGACCATCAGGAAGCGATCCGGAATATGCCATCACATCGCGCCCTGGCGATGTTTCGTGGCAATAAAGAGGGCGAATTGAAAATCACGCTGCTTCCGCCAGAAGCAATGATTAAAGAACCTATTAACGCCATCGCTGCACAAAATCACATCCCTGCAGGCAAAGGAGTTCACGCGCTATGGTTGCAGAACTGCGTTGAGCTGACATGGAGCCAGAAACTGCACAAACAGATTGAAAACGATCTGCTTAAACGCTTGCGTGATGAGGCTGAAACCGAAGCGATTGCCGTTTTTGCGCGCAACCTGAAAGATTTGCTGCTAGCCGCCCCCGCCGGACAGAAAGTAACTCTGGGGCTTGATCCTGGCCTCAGAACCGGCGTTAAGGTAGCCGTCGTCGATTCCACCGGAAAATTACTCGATCATGGCAATATTTATCCGCACGCTCCGCATAAAAAGTGGGATGAGTCCGTTAGCACGCTGGCCAAGCTCGCCGCTAAGCACAAGGTCTCGCTGATCAGTATCGGTAACGGCACCGCGTCCCGGGAGACCGAGCAACTGGTGAAAGAGCTCAGTAAACGCCACCCTGAACTCAACCTAACTGCTGTGATCGTCAATGAAGCGGGGGCTTCCATCTATTCTGCTTCCGAATTAGCCAGTCGCGAATTTCCGGATCTGGATGTCACTATCCGGGGCGCTGTATCTATCGCCCGACGCCTGCAAGACCCGCTTGCCGAACTGGTAAAAATCGAACCAAAGGCTATTGGTGTGGGACAATATCAGCATGATGTCGACCAGAAAGCCTTAGCGGGGTCATTGGAGAATGTTGTTGAAGATGGCGTGAACCATGTAGGTGTTGACCTGAACACCGCCTCCTGTGAGTTATTATCACAGGTGGCCGGATTAAACCGCACCACCGCGCAGAACATCATTGACTACCGGGATAAACAAGGACGCTTCACGGATCGAAAACAGTTGCTCAAAGTGCCTCGTCTTGGCGCCAAGGCTTTTGAGCAATGCGCCGCATTTCTCAGAATCCGCGACGGTAAACAGCCTCTGGATAATTCGGCAGTACACCCTGAAGCGTATCCTCTGGTAGATAAAATGGCGTTAACGCTACGCTGCAAAACGGCTGAACTTATCGGTAACAGCACCTTAATAAAGACACTTTCTGCACAACAGTTCATTTCCGATCAATATGGTGAATATACCGTCAATGACGTGATCGCCGAACTGGAGAAGCCCGGCAGAGACCCACGGCCTGAATTCAAAACTGCGCAGTTCGCAGAGGGCGTAGAAACACTCAAAGACCTGCAAATCGGTATGCAACTAGAGGGTGTTATCACCAACGTGACGAACTTCGGTGCTTTTGTTGATATCGGCGTTCATCAGGACGGACTGGTGCATATTTCACAATTAGCAGATAAGTTCGTTAAAGACCCGCATTCTATTGTTAAAACCGGCGATATTGTTCAGGTCCATGTAACCGAAGTGGACGAAGCCAGACGACGTATTGCGTTGTCGATGAAAAGCCATGCCACAGTGGAGAAACCCGTACCTGCAAAAGCCCGGACCGCCTTCCCGGCATCGCCTGCAGCAGAAAAAAAGCCACAAAGTATGCAGACAAATAACGGGCTGGCGGCGGGCTTAAAAGCAGCCGGATTTAAAATCAAATAATGCAACGCACTGTTTCTGTGCCTTCTGAGGGAAGGTCTGGTTATAATGCTATCCATTTTATCATCCAGGAAGGGCTAAGCTTTGGCATCCGTTCTGAAAAAACAGCTTGAACAATTGGTTTCCAGCGGCCATTACGTCCACTTAAAAGGCGTGCTACATGGCATTGAAAAAGAAGGTTTACGTGTTGATGGTTCAGGTGAATTATCACAGACTGCCCATCCTGCAGGGCTGGGATCTGCACTGACCAACAGCACGATTACAACCGATTATTCAGAATCATTACTGGAATTCATTACACCGGTTTTTGAAACACCAGAAGCCGCTCTCAACTTCCTGGATAACCTGCATCGTTTCAGCTACCAGCATTTAGGTGATGAACTGATATGGGGCGGCAGTATGCCCTGCCACATCAATAATGAGGCAGATATCCCTATAGCCCGTTTCGGCGCATCCAATGTTGGTCAGCTAAAACATATCTACCGCGTGGGTCTTGAACACCGCTACGGTAAAATGATGCAAACAATTGCTGGCATCCATTATAACTTTTCTCTTCCAGACAACTTCTGGCAGGCGCTACAAACGCAACAGGGAAATACCGATTCACTGCAAACCTTCCGATCAGCCTCCTATTTTCGCCTGATCAGAAATTTTCGTCGCCACTCCTGGTTACTACTCTACCTCTTCGGTGCTTCACCGGCCCTCTGCGATTCATTTTTAAATGGTAAGAAGCATAACCTTGAAAAATTACAGGAACATACACTGTATCTGCCCTACGCAACCTCTCTGCGCATGAGTGATCTGGGTTATTCGAACAAAGCCCAGTCTTCTCTGAACATCTGCTTCAATCACCTGAATACCTATATCAGCTCACTGCACAGGGCGATTCATACGCCTTATCCTGCTTATGAAAAGATCGGGGTTAAAGTTGATGGGCACTATAAACAGATAAACAGCAACATCCTGCAGATTGAAAATGAATATTACAGTGATGTTCGTCCTAAGCGTGTTGCTCATGCCGGAGAAAAGCCTCTGCATGCTCTGCAACAACGTGGCGTCGAGTATATCGAAGTACGTAACACCGATATCAACCCTTTTTTACCGACAGGCATTGATGTACAGCAATCCAAATTTCTGGATGCATTTCTGATCAGCTGTCTGTTAATGGGTGATGATGAAATCAGTGAGATTGAATGCGATATGATCAGCGACAATCTGGAGAAAGTCGTCACTTGCGGGCGTAAACCAGGCCTGATGCTGGAAACACCCGACGGGCCCGTATCACTGCAACAGGCGGGTAAAAGCATACTTGAACAGGTTCAGATGACGGCAGAGTTGCTTGACAACCTTCACCAAAGCCGTGATTACCAGCTGGCGATCACTGCCCAGCAAGCCAAGCTCGACGATGTTTCGCTGACCCCCTCTGCACAGGTGTTAAAGGAACTCAAAGAAAGCGGTTTAAGCCACACACAATGGCTGCTGAAAAAAAGCGCGGAACACAGACAAACCTTTATGTGCTCCACCTTAAGCAGCGACGTACAACAGGCACTAACGCAGCAAGTCAGTATATCAACACAATTGCAAAAAGAGATCGAAGCCGGCGATACAGTGGACTTCGATCAATATTTAGCGGACTACCTGGCCAGCTAGCAGGCTGGCCGATATTCTGCCAGGCACTACTGTATAACGAAGCTGGTGAAGAAGAGGTCGGTTACTATCCCCTCGCCTTCTTCTTCAACCAGCAATTTTTGTATCAGTTGCAGCCCCTTCTTTGCCAACACCTTTTGCGCCTCAACGGTTTCTAAATCAGCTTCTGTCTGCGCACTGAACAGAAATACCAAATCATTGCGAACATTCGCCATATGATGATTAATCGCATAGCTCGCCGCTTCCGACCCCACCTGAACCGTTACTTCACACTTGAGAAAGCGGATTTTTCCCGGCCCTCCAAAATTAGCAATAAAGGGCTTGAGCTCAACATATCCTATATAATCAGAAGAAACCGGTTGTTCTTCGTCTGCTGCCCATGTTGCAGGAAACCACAAACTAAAAAAAACAATGGCGAAAAAACGTAGTAGCATAGCGTCAAGGCTCCGGTTGAGATATGGGTTGTATAAGAGTTGAGACAAGTCATATCAGATAAGTATAACCGCCAATTCAGACTACGCCAGGTTTGATCTCTATTGCACCTGAAAGTCGCTTAGGATTAGTATTGAATTATATTAACGAATAAGGATTCGATCATGTTGGAAAAATGCGAAAGTGCACGCGAACGCTGGGGAGGTATCAGCGATATTATTGATCAATGGCTGGAACACAGACAAAAGCTGATCAGTAAATTCGTATCGCTGCCAAATGTCGAGGTCAGGGATATTGAAAACCATGTAGAATTTTTCTGTACATCCATGATGGACTACTTGTCCTCAGGTCATTTTGAAGTGTATGAAAAACTGTTACATGAAGGCAGCGAATTCAATGATGGTGGTCTGGAAGAAGCCCAGAAAATATTCCCACGCATTCAACCCACGACGGACATCGCTCTGGACTTTAATGATGCTTATGCTTCGCTGAAAAACCCGACTGTGCAGCAGATCAGGGAGTTTTCTTTTCAGCTTTCCAAGCTGGGAGAGAACCTGGAAGAACGCTTTGCACTCGAAGATCAGCTGATAGAGATTTTACACACATCACACCGCGACACTGTCATGGATGAGGCTTAATGCGAACCGGGGGAATATATAACTATGCTTAAAAAGCCCCACAGGCTGATACTCATCCCCCTTATAGCGAGCGCTTTAGCTGCGTGCGATAGCGCTAACTCACCTTCCTCTGTATATGAATACACTACACTCGGAGCATACAGCGCCGATATATCGCTGGACGGCCATTACGCCGTAATAGGCTCTCAGGATGAAGGGGGTAGTTTATGGGATATTCAGAAAAATGCACGGCTGTTTGACTGGAATCACCGCAAAGATGAACGCTCTATCATTGCGGAATCGGGTTTCTCGCCTGAGGCAAACTTCGCAGTAACAGCCAATCAACAGGATCTGGTTCTCTGGCATACCTTAACCGGACAGCCAGAATGGTTCTGGAGTTCACCCGGCGAAATTCTGGATCTGGCCATTGCAGCAGACGGGAATTTCGCATTACTCGGATTAGCAAACCACGAAGCCGTTTATTTTGATATAAAAAATGGCGGTATACGTCGCACGCTACGCCATCAAGGGCGCGTCAGAAGTGTCGACCTAAGTGCCGATACGCTTACGGCACTCACTGGCTCAGATGACTACAAGACAACCGTATGGGATATGCAAAGCGGTGAAGCTATACATCAAATCTCCTTAAATAATGTGATCGATGTTGTCGCTTTGAGCCCTAACGGAGACAAAGCCTTTAGTGCAAGTAATCTGGATACCGCGATTATCTGGGACACGCAATCAGGCGAGATACAACATACATTATCAAGTACTGCCGGCCTTTTCCCTAAACGGTTGAGTTATGTTGCAGCACGTTTCTCCAAGAATGGCGATCAGTTATTAACAGGTACTGCGGCGGGGCTGATTCAACTATGGGATAGCAGCTCAGGAAGTGAACTTAAGCGCTGGCGTGCCCATAAACGCGACCCTTATGGCCCAACCAGCACCAGTATCTATGCAGTTGGTTTCGGTCCAGGCGAATATTATGCCATCGGCTCTAACGGTGTGATGAATATACTTAAATAAACGCTATTTATCGAAGTACACATAAGAACTGTCTATCAGCACCCTCAAATAAAAACTATAAAAATGGCCGCATCAGCGGCCATTTATTTAATTCACTTCTTAAAAATTACTCAGCAGGATTAACTTCCAGCAGCTCTACTTCAAACAACAACGCTGAATTTGGGCCAATCGCATTACCCATACCACCAGGACCGTAAGCGAGTTCAGCAGGGATTGCTAATTTGGCCTTGCCCCCCTCTTTCATTAGCTGTAAACCTTCAGTCCAACCCGGAATAACACCATTCAGAGGAAAAGACACAGGCTCATCACGTGCATAAGAGCTGTCAAATTCAGTACCATCAATCAGGGTGCCGCGATAATGAACTTTAACGGTGTCTGTGACCGTTGGTTGTTTACCGGTGCCCGCTTGCGTTTCTTCATACTGCAAACCACTGTCAGTCGTTTTGACACCGGACTTCTTAGCATTTTCAGCCAGGAATTTCTGGCCTTCATCCAGATTCGCCTGAGCTAACTTAGCCACTTCCTGACGCTGCTCTTCCATCTTCTTCATCTGGAAAGCCTGCATGGTTTCGCCGACTTGCTGTGAATCCATTAATGGCGTTGTCTCTTCATAGATCGCTTTGATGCCTTTATGAAAGGCATCCAGATCCATCTCTTCAAGGTCCAGTTTCAGCTTTTCGCCCAATACCAAACCCAGGCTATAGCTTACCTTCTGATTGTCAGTTTCCAATTCAACTGCCTGAGCCGCCGGTATTACAACTAAAGAACTTGCCACAGCCATGGCCAGTAATGTTTTTTTCATTCTGTTTCCCTTGGATTTACACATATAAGAGTTTGTTACAGCGTTAGTGCCCGATTAAACCGTAAAGTTCAAAGAGATGCCAATCTTATCCTCTCGCCACTCTATAGTGAGTTATGTACTGATAAGTATGTACCGACAAAAAGAGGCTAATAAATTACGCTGGCCAGCAGGCACAAGCTCCGTATCGGCTGAAGTGCTATCTTCTGCAAGCAAGCGTTTTACATTTTCCTTCATTAAGAGCTCAATCGAGCCCACTTCTTCAGGCCAGCTTTGCGCCAGTGCATACAAATACGCCAACTCTATTCTCTCGGCCTCAAGCTCTGCCTTTCGCATCGTTACATAGAAGGCATCCAAAACAGGCTCATCGGCGCGTATGTTTCTCACCCGATATCTCAATGCCCTTAACGGGTGTGTCATCTCATGCTGCCAGTGTTGAGCTGAGCTCTGCTGCAGCGCCGCTGTATCCAGCAATTTATGCTGCGTCGCCAGCCACGCGGCATATAATAAGCGATTGATACTCATTCCATATTCATTCTGCAGAGCCAGGCAACACTCCTCCACCTCAGAATATGAATAAAATTTTAACGCAAATGCCCAAAGAGGATTTTGTAATTGCATAGCTATGGTAGAATCTCGCGCCTATGATTCAGTTATCTAAACTCAGCTTACACCGTGGCACTCAGTTTTTACTAGAGCAAGCCGACTTAACCATCTATCCCGGCTGGAAGGTAGGAATTATCGGCGCCAATGGCGTAGGTAAATCCAGCCTGTTCAAACTGCTGCTGGGAGAGCTGCAACCGGATGCCGGCGACTGCTACCTGCCGCCGCATCTTACTATTGCCCATATGGCGCAGGAAGTCACGGCGATTAATCGCACTGTGCTGGACTATGTACTGGATGGTGACAAGGCATTACGCCGCATTCAGCACGCACTTGAACAGGCAGAGGCTAACGGTGCAAATGACCAACTGGGCGAACTTCACGCAGAACTCGATGCGATTGAAGGCTACAGCGCCTCCGCTCGCGGGCAGCAGCTGCTGGCGGGTTTAGGCTTCACTCCTGCAGATATGCAAAAAGAGGTCAAAGCACTCTCTGGCGGCTGGAGAATCCGCCTTAACCTCGCCCAGGCATTAATGTGCCGCTCAGATATTCTTCTGTTGGATGAACCGACTAACCATCTGGATCTCGATGCGACGCTATGGCTTGAACAATGGCTGAAGAGCTACCCGGGAACCCTGCTACTGATCTCGCATGACCGCGACTTTCTGGATCAGGTTGTCACCCATATCGCACATATGTATCAACAGCAGCTGACTCTTTATAAAGGTCAGTACAGTGCGTTTGAACGCGCTAAAGCAGAGCGTCTCTCACAACAACAAGCTCAATTCGAAAAGCAGCAACAGCGCATTGCTGAAATTGAGCAGTTTGTCCGCCGCTTCAAAGCCAAAGCATCAAAAGCGAAACAAGCACAAAGTCGGGTTAAAGAGCTGGAACGTATGGAGCAAATATCGGCAGCCCATATCGACAGCCCTTTCACTTTCCATTTTTACAGCAGCGACAAGGTATCTAACCCCTTATTATCCATACGCGAAGCTGACTGTGGTTATGCAGCCAGCCCGATACTGAAAAACATATCCCTGACATTAGTACCGGGTTCGCGTATCGGTTTACTCGGCCCGAACGGCGCCGGCAAATCGACGCTGATCAAAACATTAGTGGGTGATTTAGCCCAGCTCAGCGGCGAACGCTATTCAGGTGAACACCTCAGGGTAGGTTATTTCGCACAACACCAGCTGGAAGCGCTAGATTTAGAAGCATCCCCTCTGCTGCATATCATGCGCCTCTCTCCTCAAGCGACTGATCAGGAAGTACGTAACTACCTTGGCTCTTTTGGCTTCATGGGTAACGATGCACTGGAACCGGTAAAACGCTTTTCAGGCGGCGAAAAAGCACGCGTAGCACTAGCGCTGATTGCGTGGCAAAAACCAAACCTGCTGCTACTTGATGAGCCTACTAACCATCTTGATCTGGAAGTACGTCATGCATTGACAGTTGCCATGCAGGAATTTGAAGGCGCTGTCATTTTGGTATCACATGATCGTCATTTGTTGCGAAATACCGTTGATCAGTTCTTGCTGGTTGCGAACGGCAAAGTTGAAGAGTTCAGCGGAGATCTGGACGACTACCAAAAATGGCTGACAGAACAGCGTCGTAGCGAGCAACAAAATAATAGTAACGAAACAGAAACCCGCGAGAACCGCTCTTTATCGGCGACAGAGCGCAAAGCACAAAAACGTGAAGCGGCCGAGTTGCGCAAAAAACTCAGCCCGCTGAAAGCACAGACAAACAAACTGGAAAAGCAGCTGGAAACATTGCATGCCAAGCTTAATTCAATTGAAACCGAATTGGGTGACAGCAGCTTGTATGAAGCAGCCAACAAAGAGAAACTGAAAGAAACGCTGAACTCGCAAGCTCAGCTAAAACAGCAGATAGACGACACAGAAACGCAGTGGATGGAGCAACTGGAAAATCTGGAGACGCTGGAACTGGCACTCGCGATCAATTAATGACTCGCGAGTGATTGCGTAAACTCTTTCAGAACCCCTGAATCTGCTTCCATCCCTTCAACTTCAGCCATCACCTGTTGCTGAGAGAGCCCCGTGAGCGCCAGCACATCCGTATTAAACTCCTTCTCAAGCGGACCGTCAGCCCAACCTTTGAGACGGAGTGCATGATTGGCCAGATGGACGATCTGCGCATACACCCCTGCGTTAGGGTTCAATGGCTCGTTCAGGTATCTGACACCATTATAAACTTCTTCGGGTAACGACCAGCTTTCCATGAGCCACGCGCCTACCTGCTCTCGCGTTACATGCAAGATATGCTTTTCTATGTAGTCCAGACGCAGATGCGGATTGGCTTCTATATAGCGGGACAATAGTGAGAAGTGTGGCGGAAACAGATGTGCGAGTACAATATAACCAAAATTATGCAACAGACCTGATAAATACACCAGTCCGGGTTTTGGCCGGATGCTGCTTTCCATTTTTTTAGCTAACCGCTCAGCCAAGGTGGCTGTATACACTGCTTGCTGCCAATACGGTGTTTGATTTCTGGGAGTATCTTCAGGAAGGGTCAGTGTTTTACCCATCGCGATACCTAACGCCAGATTCACCACAAGATCAAACCCCAGCACCCGGATAATCGCATCATCAATGGATTGAATACTGCCAGGTGCCGCATAATAAGGTGAAACAGACCAACTCATCACCTGTGCCGACAAACTCGGATCGACTTTAACCACAGGAACCAAACGATCTACACCGGCAGCAGGGTCAGAACGTAGCATAATAATTTTCTGAGTGGTCGGCGCCAAACTAGGCAACCCCAGAGTATCCTCAAGACGCTGACGAATTCTAAGGGCAGTAAAACGCTCAACCGCATGGGAAATCACCGCTTCATCATCGCCTTTTGGCTGCGCTCTATCAATATCAGAAGCACTTAACCCCAAACGTATGGAGCGCATATTAGCGATGTACCATGAGCGATCAGCACTAAAACGTAAGCCGCTATAGGGCTCCAGCACATCCAGCACATCCTGGCATTCAAAAGCATCGTCAACAAAGACAGGCAAAGAGAAAAGCTTACGCTGCCCCTCTTTTGTGCGTAAAGTTTCCTGACTAAAAAACCGTCTGACATCATCACCCTTAACGGGCTGCAGATGACGCTCAGTTTCCCGCCAGATGCTCACCAGATTGAGCAACTTAACTGCCGGGAGCAAAACCAGCACTTTACCAATGTTATCGTGCAGTAAGACTAATCGGGCAAAGTTGCTGCTGCCTGCATCAGTTTCTAATGTATTTACGCCTATGGCCAATGTGCTCCCTCCCATCACAGCTGACTAATTCATAACATTCAACGACATTACAGTTAGAGTATAGGCAAAACATTCAATTAGTCACTTAATGCGACACTATTTTAAATTTTAAATACTACAAGAAAATTCTGGAGCCTGTCGGACTTGACCGGTCGTAGCGAGGGGAAGATCGACTTGAGACAGTTTTGATTCTGTTCAGAGGCGAATAGTAGTTCTATTCCACGAAAAACAGGATCCAAAATGGCCAGATTCGGCTTTCCCGCACGGCTGTATCAAACACGTATAACGCGACTAACAGCACGTAATGCCCTTAGCTTCTTAATGGTTCGCGCCAAATGTATCCTATCCGTCACCGCAATTTCCATATCGACGGTAGCCAGTTGCCCTTCTTTTTCACCCATATCAATTCTCAGGATATTCGCTCCGGTTGTCGATACGGTTGTCGCCAGACTAGCAATGATGCCACGATGAGAAGCAACTTCCAGCTTCAGCATCACCGTGAATTCATCATCCATCACATCCGACCACTCCAGATAGATACACTTTTCCGGATCATCGCGCATATAACGAATATTACGACACTCAGTGCGGTGAACAACCAGCCCCCGACCACTGCTAATATGGCCAACAATCTGATCACCAAAAATCGGATAGCAGCACTTAGCGTATTGGATTACCAACCCTTCTGTACCTTGCACGGCAATGGGTTTTTGTCCCTTAAGCGACTCACCGGATGTTTCATCAGGCTTGAGCTTTCGCGCCACTACATAGGCCATACGATTTCCCATGCCGATATCTTCCAGCAGGTCATCAATAGACTCAAAATCAGCACACTCCAGTACAGCATTGAGCTTTTCAGCATCTATTTCATCAACCGAAATACCATAATGGCCGAGAAACTGGTTCAGCAAACGACGTCCCAGCTCAACGGATTCGTGCCGCTGCTGGTTCTTCAGGAAATGACGAATACTTGAACGCGCCTTACCCGTCACGACAAAATTCAGCCATGCCATGTTGGGCTGGGCACTGCGGGTCGTAATGATTTCAATCGTCTCACCGCTTTCCAATGGCGCGGATAACGGTGCTAAACGACGGTTAATTCGACAAGAAACACAGGAATTACCCACATCGGTGTGTACTGCGTAGGCAAAATCGACAGGCGTAGCGCCTCGGGGAAGCTCAAGAATACGTCCTTTGGGTGTGAACACATAAACTTCATCCGGGAAGAGATCTTTTTTAACGTGTTCGATAAACTCCATGGAGTCACCGGCACGTTTTTGCATCTCCAGCAGACCCAGCACCCACTTACGGGCACGGTTATACGATCCCACTGCACTGTCCGAATCACCATAGACTTTATAATGGCTGTGCTCAGCAATACCTAATGAGGCAACCGCATCCATTTCGCGGTTACGAATCTGCACTTCTATGGTGACATCACGCGCTACAAACAACTCAGTATGCAGCGATTGATAGCCATTCGCTTTCGGGATAGCGATGTAGTCTTTGAAGCGCCCATGAACAGGCTTATATAAATTATGGATAGCGCCCAGAATCCGATAACACTCATCAACAGTATCCGTGACGATTCTGAAGGCAAAGACATCCATGATCTCCGCAAAAGACTTACGCTGCGCTTTCATCTTGCGGTAAATGCTATACAGGTGTTTTTCGCGTCCAGAGACAACACCGGGCAACCCTTCCTGCTCAAGCCGCTGCCGAACAGCCTCTTCAATAGAGCTGATCATATCTCTGCGCTGGCCACGCGCCTGCACAACAGCACGACGAATATATTTAGCTCGCATCGGGTAATAGGACTGAAATGCCAGATCTTCAAGCTCGACCTGCATATCACGCATGCCCAAACGAGCGGCTACCGGTGCATAGATATCCATGGTCTCGCGGGCAATTCGTCGCTGTTTTTCAGGAGGCATCGCACCCAGAGTGCGCATATTGTGCAGACGATCGGCCAGTTTAACCAAAATAACGCGGATATCCTCCGCCATGGCCAGGACCATTTTCTGAAAGTTTTCGGCCTGCGCTTCTGCTTTGGTTTCAAACTCCAGATGCGTCAGCTTTGAGACACCATCGACAATATCGGCTACCGAGGTACCAAATTGGTTTTCAATGCCCTCATAACTGATATCGGTATCTTCAATCACATCATGCAACATCGCTGCCATCAGGCTTTGATGATCCATATGCATAGTCGCAAGAATACTGGAAACAGCCAAAGGGTGAGTCACATAGGGCTCGCCACTTTTTCGACGCTGACCATCATGCGCTTGTTCTGCATAGAAATAAGCACGACGAACTTCCTTGATCTGCTGAAGATCCAGGTATTCGTTTAATCGGTCAGAAAGGGAATCAATCGTCGGCATCATTCCTCCAGTACATCGGCGCTAGCAATAATTTACTCACTAAAGCTTCCAGATGGAACAATGCCCGATTAAAAAATGTAGTACTTATCTTTTGCCGAGATCATCAAGAATAGACCGGTCGACCAAACCTTCCGCAATTTCACGCAATGCAACAACAGTATCTTTATCGTTTTCACGATCAACTTTGGGCTCTTTTCCGCCTGTTGCTAACTGACGCGCACGCTTTGCCGCAACCATAACCAGCTCAAAACGGTTATCTACATTGTCCAGACAATCTTCAACTGTGACACGAGCCATGCTTAAAACCCCAAAAAAATTGTAAAATACGAAGGACCGAAAATTTTACATCAGACCACTCATGCTGACAAGAGATCATTCAGCAAATCAACATGCTGTGCGTGCTGCACCTCCAACCGGAGCCGCTGCGCGGTTAATATGGCCTGCAATTGCGCTAATGCAGTGTTGAAATCATCATTTATCACCACATAATCAAACTCATTGTAATGCGCCATCTCATTAACTGCCTGGGACATGCGCAGATCAATCACTTCGGCGCCGTCCTGGCCACGGCCGGTGAGACGCTTACGCAACTCTTTTTGGGACGGCGGCAAAATAAAAACGGAAACGGCATCTGGCATCAGTGCCCGCACTTGCTGTGCACCCTGCCAATCTATTTCCAGAATAACATCCACTCCACGACTGAGCTCATCCTCAACCCAAACCCGCGAAGTGCCATATTTGTTGGTAAACACATCGGCGTATTCAAGAAAAAGATTTTCTGCAATTAAAGCATCGAACTGCTCCATTGTGATGAAGTTGTAGTCCTCCCCGTCCTGCTCACCCGGACGCATCGATCGTGTCGTATGTGACACCGACACCCGCACCTGCGCATCCTGTTCAAGCAGCGCTTTAACCAAGCTGGTTTTACCTGCTCCAGAGGGAGCCGAAACAATATACAGTGTGCCTTTAACGCTCATCTTTTGATTCTCTGAAACGATTTAATTTTGTCCGAAACTTTTTACCAGACCCAGCGCAACAGACATCCGGATCAATTCAGACAATGAATTCGCCTGCATTTTAGCCATCATATTCGCACGATGGCCCTCGACAGTTTTACGATTAATAGCCAGCCAATCTGCTATTTCCTGATTCGCATGCCCGACTACAACACCTTCAAATACCTGACGCTCACGTTTAGTAAGACTTTGATAATGAACGCGTATATCTTGCATTTGCGCAGCCTGCTTCCAGTTATTCAGGTTCAACAATAACGCCTGCTGCACATGATCAATCAGCGCCTGATCACTGAACGGCTTCTGCAAGAAGGTTAACGCCCCCTGCGTCATCGCCGTTACCGCCATATCTACATCAGCATGCCCGGAGATCATAATCAGCGGAAGTGAGATGTCACGCGCACAGAGTTTTTTCTGCGCACTCAAGCCGCTCATGCCGGGCATTCTTACATCCATCAGAATGCACCCTTGTGTATCAGCAGAACAGTTTTCCAGAAAGTCCTGAGCCGAGTCATAAATTACGGTTTTAAAACCAACGGATTCAAGTAGCCATTTCAACGAATCGCGAACATCAGCATCATCATCGACGACAAAAACATGTTGTACAGGTTCGTTATGCATTCAAATCCTTAGCCGCGTTCAGCCCCAATGGTAACATGACCCGAAACACCGCCCCACCTTCAGGCCGACACTCAGCCGTCAGCTGACCTCCATGTGCTTCCACCAATGAACGACTGATCGGCAGTCCCATCCCCAACCCTGCTGGCTTGGTAGTATAGAACTGCTCGAACAATCGCTCACTATCATCAGAGAATCCGTCCCCCTGGTCGAAAACGGAAATTATAACCTGATCGCGGTTTTGCAGAGAAGCGTCTATCCACACCCTTCGTGGCGTATGATCCGGCTCTGAATGACTGGACTCAATCGCATTCAACAATAAATTAAGAAACACCTGCTCAAGCTGTATCTGATCAGCCAGCACCGGCGGTAAATCACCGGGCGTGAAATTCTCCAATAACACGTTGTGCTGAACAGCCGAACCAGCAGAAAAATCGATCAGATTATCGATGAGCTGATGCAGGTCCAGCGGCTCTCGTAGCGGCTCCTGCTTGCGGGCAAAATCCATCATCCGATGTAGAATGCCACCAGCACGAAGTGCCGTAGAAGTGATGCGCTGCAAAATGGGAGAGAGCTCCTCCAGTGTCGGAGGAGGTGTTGCCTTCAGGCGCCTCTCAGTTCCGCGAGCATAATTAACAATCGCCGTCAGCGGCTGATTGAGTTCATGAGCCAGACCTGAGGCCATCTCACCCATCGCCGCCAAACGTGATGCACGATTGAGTTCTTTTTGGTATTGCAATACGCGCGCTTCTGTTTCAATTCGACGGCTAACATCACGAGAAACCACAAGAATCTCTTTTAAATCACCTGTCGACACATCCCGAATAGAACGGCTGGTACTTTCCAACCAGGTATAGTGACCGTCTTTACAGCGAAAGCGGTACGTGTGGGTATAAAAACCTTTTTCGTAATATACGCTGGGCCTGCGGCGCTTAAAATCCTCAACATCGTCCGGATGATATAGCTCATAAGCAGACATACCAACAATCTCATCAACACTAAACCCCAGCAAATGTTCCACCGCCGGCGAAGCATAGATGAAGCGCCACTCATCCGGTGTATGGCGCGATATCATATCGGTAGACTGCTCAGCCATCTCCGCCAGCAACCTGTTACGTTCTGCATCATCGGTCAGGGTGCCTGTAGCCGATGATGGCTGACAGGGGCCTTTAGGCTTAATGAGTGCTTTCTTCTGACTTACGATCACTACCCCTCTCATAACAATTTAACAAGCAAACAGTGCAGGCCTGCTCAGCTGAATTCAAAACGATTCGCTGACCTTTATTCTGCTCTGTATTAACGCAAAAATTTCTTACTGAACAATTTAAAACCCTCTGCATCCGAGCGTCGCAACCACTCAAATCCAACCATCTCACGGGTAATAATTTTGATGCCTTCGTCACGCATACGCGCGATGGCGTACTCAGTATCTCTAGGATTACGGGCTGATATCGCATCGGCCACCACAAATACCTGCTTACCCATGGCTTGAAAACTCATTGCGCTTTGCAGCACACAGGCATGGGCTTCCATGCCACAAATGACAACCTGATCCTGCGTGATCGTTTTCAACTTATCCTGAAACTGCGGCGCATCAACACACGAGAAGAAAGTCTTAGCGGTGAAGTTATCTGCGCCAACACGCTCGCGGAGCCCGTCTGCCGTTGGGCCAACACCTTCAGGATACTGTTCTGTGCCAAACACGGGTATATTCAGCGCCTGCGCCAATTCAACTAACGAATCGCAATACTGTACCAACTTTTCACTTTCATAAATGCCCGGTAATAAACGTGACTGAACATCAATCACCATCAGGCACGACTTCTCTTTTTGTAGCATCATATTATTTTCCTTCTACAGGACGACGGTCCACCATATTAGTCGCCACACCCTGAGCAACCACTTTTCCTTTTACGCTGCATATCGTTTCCAAAGTAACACGACGTCGCTCAAGGTTAATGTCGATCACTGTTGCTGTGACTGTCACAGTATCGCCGATATAAACAGGCGCTTTAAAGCTAATTTGCTGATCAACATAGATAGCACCGGGGCCAGGCATACGCGTTCCCAATACAGCAGAGATCAATGCAGCACTGAACATGCCATGCACAATGCGATCTTTAAACATCGTCCGGGCGGCATATTCCGCATTGATATGTACGGGATTATCGTCACCCGAAATACCGGCAAACAATACAACATCCGCTTCAGTGATCGTTTTTGCATAGCTTGCAGATTGTCCGATGCTCAGATCTTCAAGATAAAAACCATGTAATTCCTGCATTAAATCCTCTCTGTTTCGTCCTTCTAAATTCGGATGCCCTCTACGCTAATGCTTTATTATCACAAAACCAAGGGTTTTTACTTGGTTTTGTGTTTTTATTTTGCTAGCTTATGATTAATTAATGAGCAAAACCCTTTTCAATCTCTGCTCACAAGCACGAGGTGATGCATGACAACGCCATCAAATAACGGCTTTCTGGAACGTACATTCAGACATTTACGCTACGCGTGGAGAGAGGCGACAGATAATCGGGCATCACTCGAAGAATTGAAATTATCGGCAGATCTCAGTGA
>NZ_JBFIIH010000008.1:0-57944 GCF_041601355.1 Neptunomonas sp. | reverse complement strand
TAATAATCAGCGACCAATAATTAACTGAACGGTAGGCATTTATGAAACAAGCTATCATTAGTGGAATCGGCCTATGGACACCCGAAAACAGCATCAGCAATGAAGAGCTAGTCACTGCTTATAATGCGTGGGCAACACAATTCAACAAGGATCACTTTACTGAAATTGAAGCTGGAGATATTTCAGCAAAAACACTTTCTACAGCAGAGTTCATTGAAAAAGCCTCAGGCATAAAAAGCCGTTATGCATATTGCAAAGAGGGCATTCTCGATGCCACCCGCATGCGCCCGATTATTCCATCCAGGCCTGATGATGCATTATCTGTACAAGCAGAAATAGCATTGCATGCCGCCAAACAGGCTTTACTTTCTGCGAATAAAACGCCCGATCAAATAGATGCGGTTATTGTCGCCTGTTCCTATACACAACGCGCCTACCCGGCCATTGCAATAGAAGTACAAAATGCGTTAGGCATCAACGGCTTTGGCTTCGATATGCTGGTAGCTTGCTCATCAGGAACCTTTGGCTTACATCGTGCTTACGAGATGATAAAAGCCGGAACAGCACAGGGTGTATTGGTGATCAATCCCGAATTAACCTCTCCACAAGTGAATTATTGCGATAGAGATAGCCATTTCATTTTTGGCGATGTTGCTGTGGCCACAGTCATTGAATCCGCAGAAACGTGCCAATCTGAACACAGCTATGAAATTATCAGCACAAAAGCAGCAACTGTTTTTTCAAATAATATTCGATCTAACTTCGGCTATACCGCCAGAGTAAGCGATACAGATCCTTTCTCGATGGACGCGCTGTTCCATCAGAATGGCCGCAAAGTCTTCAAAGAAGTATGCCCCATGGCCGCCGAGCATATTACAGCGCATATAAGACAGCATGATCTACATATTGAAAACATCAGGCGCTGGTGGCTGCACCAGGCCAATATCAATATGAACTTATTGATTACCCGAAAACTGCTCGGGCGAGATGCAACCGCTGATGAAGCACCTATTGTACTTGATAAGTATGCAAATACGGCCTCGGCGGGATCCCTGATTGCGTTTCAACAGAACCACGAAGATTTAGAATGCGGAAATTATGGTATTATTTGCTCTTTTGGGGCCGGGTATTCGATTGGTAGCCTGCTAATCAGAAAGAGGTAGCATTACAACAGGCAGTCAGATGTAACACTGATCTACGGCGGAAAAGCCCGACAGCCTGCAAAAAAAAAACGCACTTCATAAAGTGCGTTTTTCATAAAGCCAGTTAACTATTTTTTCTCTATTTCAGCCGCATTCTTCAATTGAGTAAGCAACGACTGATACTCCTGCTGGCCAAAACGTGTGCCCAGGAATATAGCCATCGACTTTTTCTCATCATCAGTCAAGGCCACTTCCGGCAGATTGACTTTATTCAGCAGCACCACAGCAACGCTACCATCATCCAACTCTGTTGTGGAGGCAACAATGCGGCCTGCCTCAGGTTTAGCTAACGAGAATGCCAATGTGCGTACAGATTCAGGAAGATCGCCTGAAGCCCGGGAGACAGCAAAATGCTGCATAACCTCAGCGCCAACAGCGACTTCTGTCATCGTCTTTCCGGAGATTAGATCACTAACAGCTTGCTGAGCTTTTGTCTTAAGCTCATCACCAGCAAGCTGTTCGATCAGCTCTTGCTTTAACATAGCAGCAACTTCATCAAAAGCTTGCACACGAGGCTCAAAATGTGTTTTTACGCGAACAACAACCGTCCGCTCTTTATCTAATTCGATAGGTGTACTGTTAATCCTTTCCCTGATCAGATCGTTACTGAACGCTGCTGCAACTACCTTCGCATTACGCGTAATATCGATCGCACCTCCGGCGCGATCAAATGGCTCGCTCTCTTGAATGACCAGCCCCATCACCTCAGCAGGCTCAATAAGATCACCTGCAGAGAAAGTGATATCCGCCATTAGCTCAAGGCGTTCAACATAAACAGCTTCAACTTTCTGATCCAAGATGTCATCTGTCAGCTTATATTTCATCTCAGCAAAATCAGGTAACTCTTTGTCTGATATGCCGGTCACTTTAATCAGGTGATAACCAAATTCAGTTCGTACCGGCTCAGATACTTCATTCACCGCCAAGGCAAACATCGACTCTTCAAACGGGGCGGAGAAGACACCTTTTCCGTTAAGCCCTAAATCCCCCCCTGCCGCTGCTGAACCCAGATCGTCAGACTCACTCTTAGCCAAGGCATCAAACGCCTCACCAGCCTGGATACGCGCTTGTACAGCCTTAATTTTCTTAAGCGCAGCCTCGTCATCCTGCTCAGCGGTTACTTCAACCAATATATGAGCAACTGCGCGTTGCTCTTCCGCCTGGTAAGATGCCAGGAACTGATCGTATTGTGCCTTTAATTCTGCATCAGAAACTTCGACATTCTCACGCAAGTCGTTCTTATCTAATAGAATGTACTCTATGGCAACCTGTTCGAGGGTCGTTAATGCAGATTTCTCAGCTTCGTATTTTGCTCTTACATCGTCTTCTGAAACCTTAATATTTTTTTCAGCCGACGCTATAGGCAATATGAAGTAACTGATATCACGGGTTTGTCGATCCAGTGCAACAATTCGATCCAACTCAGATGGAACGGCAAACGCTGATAACTGGTAAGCATTACGTTGCTGCTCCACCAATCGTTCTTTTCTCAATAAATCTCTGTACATCAAAGGTGTAAAACCGGCGTTACGTAAAGCAGCTTCAAACTGATTGCGATTAAACTGCCCTTCCACCTGAAAATCCGGGGTATTAATAATCATCTGATCGATCATGCGATCAGAGATAATCATATTTTTATCTTGTGCCGCTAATAGCAGTGATTTTTGTTCAATCAGACTATCGAGTACCATCGCACTGATCAAACCATCATCCAGTAGCGCCGGATCGGCATCCTCACCCATCTGAGAAAGCAGCTGACGCCTCTGCAACTCTGTTGCCTGAAAAAGTTCTTGCTGGGTTATCTCTTCACCATTGACTGTCGCCGGGGCATTTGACTCTGCGGTCAGACTAACTAAAGACTCCACTCCGAATAACGCAAAGGTAACAATAATTAAACCAACGATAACTTTAGCAACAATACTTTGCGAACTATCTCTGATGGATTGCAGCATGATTCACCTAAAACAAACCCTAAAATTAAAAAAAAAGCGCATTCGCCTGAATGCGCTTTTTATCGTGGCGGAACGGACGGGACTCGAACCCGCGACCCCCTGCGTGACAGGCAGGTATTCTAACCAACTGAACTACCGCTCCTTAATCTGGACTATGATCTGACTCGATCAAATTCCTACTTATTTACTGCGTCTTTTAGCGCTTTACCAGGCTTGAAGTTTGGCAAGGTTGCAGCAGCAATTTCAATTGGGTTCCCTGTCTGAGGATTACGACCAGTACGTGCCGCGCGCTCTTTTACAGAAAATGTACCAAAACCGACGAGTGCAACAGACTCACCTTTTTGCAATGAAGAGGTGACTGCTTCCAGCGCACCGTCTAATGCACGACCTGCAGCCGCCTTTGGAATATCAGCAGAAGCTGCAATAGCGTCGATTAATTCAGACTTGTTCACGATGTTCCCCTTTATCGAGTCGTTTATTATTTATGTTCTGTAGTCTATGCTCAACACAAATATCCCGCACTTTATACCAAGTGGCAGAATTAGGTGTCAAGTTCTCAACCCCTGATTCTGCCTGTGTTTGGCATTAATGTGTATTTATTTGTTCTGAAGCAGATTTAGCCGATTTTTTTTCGGTCGATGCAGGCTCAACAGGCTCATCTTTCAGCGGTTTAGGCTGAAATTTCAGAGCAATGTCAAGCACTTCATCAATCCATTTTACCGGTCTGATATCAAGATCAGCCTTTATATTATCAGGTATTTCTTTCAGGTCACGCTGATTCTCGTCAGGAATGATAACTGTTTTAATACCACCACGGTGAGCGGCCAGTAATTTTTCCTTTAAACCGCCAATAGGCATGACCTGACCGCGAAGGTTTATTTCACCTGTCATCGCAACATCTGACTTAACCGGAATCTGAGTTAATGCCGACACCAGCGCTGTACACATACCGATACCCGCACTTGGACCATCTTTGGGTGTTGCGCCTTCAGGAACGTGGATATGCACATCCTGCTTCTCATGAAATGACGATGATATACCCAACGCTTTAGCCCGGCTTCTTACCACGGTTAATGCTGCCTGGATAGACTCTTTCATGACATCACCCAAGCTACCCGTTGTAATCTGCCGCCCTTTACCAGGCACAACCGTCGCTTCGATACTCAGCATATCGCCGCCAACCTGAGTCCAGGCCAGTCCGGTTACATGACCGACCAAGTCTTCCTCTTCCGCCAAGCCAAAACTGTGCTTTTTGACGCCGCTGTACTGCTCCAGATTTTCATCCGTCACAATAATTTGCTCATCAAGGCCACCCAACGCAACCGCCTTAATCACTTTACGACAGATCTTAGCAATTTCGCGTTCCAGCCCACGCACACCCGCTTCACGAGTATAGTAACGAACCAGACTAATTATAGCAGAATCTTCGATTTTCGCTTCTTTTTCCTTTAAGCCATTCTGCTTAATTTGCTTAGGAACCAGATATTTACGCGCTATATTTAACTTTTCATCTTCTGTGTAGCCAGGTATACGAATCAGCTCCATACGATCAAGCAATGGACCTGGTATATTCATTGAATTTGACGTACAGACGAACATCACATCGGACAGGTCATAATCCACTTCCAGATAGTGATCGTTAAATGTCGAATTCTGCTCCGGATCAAGCACTTCGAGTAAAGCAGAAGCCGGATCACCACGCTGATCCATGCCCATTTTGTCGATTTCATCCAATAAAAACAGTGGGTTTTTTACACCGATTTTAGCCATTTTCTGAATAAGCTTACCTGGCATAGACCCAATATAGGTACGGCGATGACCTCGTATTTCTGCTTCATCACGCACGCCACCCAAAGCCATTCGCACATATTTACGATTCGTCGCACGAGCAATTGACCGACCCAGAGACGTTTTACCTACACCTGGCGGGCCCACTAGACACAAAATAGGACCTTTCAGCTTTTTAACACGCTGCTGAACCGCAAGATACTCGAGGATACGCTCTTTTACTTCTGTTAAACCAAAATGATCTTCATCGAGAATCACTTCGGCACGCTTCATATCATGACGCACTTTAGAGCGCTTAGTCCATGGAATCTGCAACATCCAATCGATATATCCGCGAACAACGGTTGCTTCAGCTGACATTGACGACATCATTTTAAGCTTGTTGAACTCGGCAATGGTTTTGTCATACGCCTCTTTCGGCATACCCGCTGCATCAATACGGTTCTTCAGCTCATCAATATCGCTCACACCGTTTTCGTCAAGATCTCCCAGCTCTTTCTGAATAGCTTTCATCTGCTCGTTCAGATAGTACTCACGCTGGCTTTTTTCCATCTGTTTTTTAACACGCCCACGAATACGCTTTTCAACCTCAACAAGATCGATTTCCGCTTCCATCAGCGACATCAGATGCTCAAGACGCAGACGGCTATCAAGCATTTCAAGAATACTCTGCTTCTCATCAAGCTTGAGCGACATGTGCGCTGCAATTGTATCGGACAAACGACCTATATCATCAATATTCTGCAGCGACGAAAGGACTTCGGAAGGAATTTTTTTGTTAATCTGAATAAAACGATCAAACTGCTCTAACGCAGTACGTTTATAGACTTCACTCTCTGCGGCGGTCAGTGTTCCTACTGGCAAATTACTGATTTTCGCAGTGAAATAATTGCCCGAATCATTCAGCTCATCAATTTTAGCGCGATAGTCTCCCTCAACCAGAACCTTAACGGTGCCATCTGGCAGTTTTAACATTTGCAAGACACTGGCTACTGTACCAATATCATGCAGATCACCGGCAACGGGCTCGTCATCAGAAGCATTTTTCTGTGCGATCAGTAAAATTTCTTTATTACCATCCATAGCGGCTTCGAGCGCTTCAATTGACTTTTCTCGACCGACAAACAGTGGAATGACCATGTGCGGGTACACAACCACATCACGTAACGGCAGGACGGGAAGCTCTACATTAATATTATCGGTAGCTTCAAACTGATCCATAATGGATATTGCCTCTCTGCAGGGCACCTATAACATCCAGGTGCGATATAAAAAACAGACACGATACTGTCTGAAAAAGACTTTACGGTGCCTGAATTAGACTATGGGGACTACTCACAAGAAAACAACCTTAAATGGCCGCAACTCGTATTATTTGATGAAGGATAGCTGGCTTTTGGATTTTTTATAGCACAAAGGAAAAATTCAGAGATGCTTCAGACGCATTTGTTGTACCAAATACGCCTGAAACCTATCTTTAAAGTACTTCTTACTTGTAGTAGGAGTTATCAGTCACTGTGTGATCAGTCACATCGCGAACGCCGAGCAGGCCAGGAAGGCGTTCAATTAAGGTTTTCTCTACACCGTCTTTTAATGTCAGATCTACTGCACTGCATCCCTGGCAACCTCCGCCGAATTTCAGTACAGCGATATAGCCATCGGTTTCTTCAATCAATTCGATCAACTTAACTTCACCACCATGTGACGCTAATCCAGGGTTGATATCGCTATACAGAATATAATTAATCTGCTCGCTCATCGGGCTATCCGATGACACTTTTGGTACTTTGGCATTCGGCGCCTTTATAGTCAGCTGCCCACCCATACGATCCTGAGAATAATCAACGAGCGCCTCTTCAAGATAAGGTAGGCTGTTGCGCTCAAAATAAAAGCGTATTTTGCTAAGCTCCAATACTTCGTCGTCTTCAACCAATTCATCCGGTCTGCAATAGGCAAGGCAGGTTTCAGCATAAGGCGTACCCGGCTGCGTGACAAACATCCTTACAGCAATACCTTCAACATTTTGCTTAGAGAGTAAATCGGCCAGATATGTTTCTGCGCCTTCGGTAACCGTCATGTTCATTTTTACACCTGAATACATACATCAATACTAATAAAGTATCAGGATACACCGAATCTAATTCCGAGTAAATTGATCAGATATTATACGATTGCAAAAACCGAAGAGACGATACCTGAAAAATATTGTATTTAACTCTCTTCTCTCTGTTCAGTCATACCCTCTATTATTTTATGGCATGTAAACGCCAGCCAGCAATATCAACATCAGACCTTCCAATATCGCCGGGTAAAGTTTTCAGGTCGCGCTAAACAGCTCACTTCCGCTTCTGTTACAATGTATCTGCGCATACAGGGAGCTTATTAAATGGCTGAACATTCAGTAGTTTTTTCTTTTTTTCTTATCTTTACCGGTGCCGCCATTCTGGCGTCTCTGGCACTCTATACCCGACAACCATTACTGATAGCTTACATCGTACTGGGCGCATTATTAGGCCCTTATGGTTTTCAATTTATTTCTGATACGGCGCTTCTTGCAGACATGTCCCATATCGGCATTATCTTCCTTTTGTTTTTACTCGGGCTGGATATGCAGCCTTCACATTTAATTCAGATGATAAAAAAAGCAACCTGGGTTGCTGTTGGGAGCTCTGTTATTTTTTTAGTTGCCGGTTATTTGGCAGCAATGCTTTTCGGATACACGCAGACAGAGTCTGTAATTATTGGCGCAGCGATGATGTTTTCCAGCACCATCATCGGCATTAAACTACTACCCACAACCGTCCTCCATCATCGCCATACGGGCGAACTGGTGGTAGGTTTACTACTACTGCAGGATGTCATTGCCATCATAGTCTTGCTGGTTTTGTACAGCGGCCAAAATGAAACCAACGGCGCGATGAGTCTGATCATGCCGCTACTCGCCTTGCCGTTACTGATCGTGGTAGGCATAGTGCTGGTTAAATACATTATATTAAAATTAATTCATCGCTTTGACCGTTTCCATGAGTATATCTTTCTACTTGCCATTGGCTGGTGCCTGGGCATGGCTGAAGGAGCCCAATACATTGGGCTATCCGCAGAGATGGGCGCGTTTGTCGCGGGCGTAGCCTTAGCGACCAGTCCTATCTCTCAATATATCGCAACCAACCTCAGACCTCTGCGTGACTTTTTCCTGATCTTATTCTTCTTTTCGGTTGGCGCAAGTTTCAACCTGGGGTTAATCGGGCAGATAATTTTACCCGCAGCCCTGCTGGCCGTTCTTGTAGTTGGATTAAAACCGGTGATATTCCGTCTGCTGTTAAAAACCATCAAAGAAGACAACGCGATGTCATGGGAAGTAGGCTTTCGACTGGGGCAAATAAGCGAATTTTCATTGCTAATTGCCTATATTGCAGCCAGCGCAGCGATGATAGGCCAGGAGGCCTCACACGTCATACAAGCGACAGCCATTCTTACCTTTCTACTGTCGACCTATGTTGTGATTTTCAACTTTCCTTCACCGATCGCGGTTTCTGACAGATTAAGACGAGATTAATAACACTCGTCTTAATCTTCTAAGCCATTTTTGGGCTAAAAGCGGCTGCGATTACGCTGCTTCCACAAAGAACGTGCTAACAACAAAGCAGGCGCTTGTTGATCCGCTTTTCCCAGCAACAGCAGTAATGCAGCCAAGGTACTGATCACTGCACCTTCGCCATACTCATGCACGACCTCGCCCCGCCAACACGCCAGCAACAAGGAAGGCTCCAGCACTTCATCTTTAACAACCCGTTTTGAAAAGATTCTTGGCCACTGCTCATCGGATAGCTCACCCTGACGAATCCAGCGCACTTCACAATCCGAGTCAGGTTTAATTTCAGCCTCACCACCATCACCACGTATAGTCAGCCCATGCTGAACACCTAACAGCTGGCTGGTCTGCTGATGCATTGGCGCATAAGCCGGATGAAAAACTCCATCGACGGTACACTTTGAATTTAAAGGATTAATCAATCGACACAAGGTGTGCACAGGTGAACGCAGTCCTAAAATAGGACGCAATTGGATAATTTCACCCAAGCGAGGCACCATCTCATCAATGGAGAAATAAGCATACTGCTGCTGAGCTAAATCAGCTTCGACCTGCTGCCAATTTTGCGACGCGGCTAAACCGAAAACGGACAGGATATCCTCTATATAAACCCGCCCCTGGGTATGCCCTTTTGAGCCATGCATGAAGACACGTACATTGTTTTCAGAGAGGATAAAAGCCGCCAATAAAAACCAGGGCAACTGCCGTTTTTTTCCAGCATAAGTTGACCAATCAAGGTCAACTTTCAATGATTCTGGCGCTGACGAATGTAATCGAGCGGCTTTAACAAACCCCGTCAATTCCTCTGGCGACTCCTCTTTCACCCGCAACAACATAAGAAAAGCACCCAGCTGCTCTGCCCGGACAGCGCCCGACAAAATCATGCTCATTGCCTCAAAAGCTTCCTCTTGCGTTAGCGAACGCGACCCCTTTTTTCCTTTACCCAAAATGCGCACATACTGCGCGAACGGATGCTCAGACACAACAACAACTCCATAATCAGATCAGGTTCACACTATACAATAGAAACTAGCGTGATTGAGCCTGATACCTTGATACGCAGTATGATAAAATGCGGCCAGCTTATTCTGGAAAGTAATATGAAACGAAAATCGATACGTTTTGGTCGCCCAACTACCAAAAAACAACCGCTTCCTAATGAAGCACTGACGCTACATATTGAGTCACTCAGCCAAGAAGGGCGTGGTGTTGCCCGACATGAAGGCAAAACCATTTTTGTAGAAGACGCTTTGAGTGGCGAGGACGTTGAAGCGAAAATCAGCGTACAACACAAACGCTATGATGAAGCAAAACTCGTCAAGGTCATTACTCCATCATCAGATCGCAGCAAACCAGTTTGCCAGCATTATGAGGAGTGTGGTGGCTGCCAATTACAACATTTAGAGCACAGCGCGCAGATTCAGGCAAAGCAGGCTAATGTACTCAATCAATTGAAGCGATTTGGCGAACAGGAGCCCCTCGTGATTGAATCGCCGATTCAGTCCGAGCCTTGGCACTACCGTCGCTCTGCACGCATAGGCTTAAATATCTTACAAAAAAGTGATGAAGCCATCACTGGCTTTCGTCGCAGAAAAAGTAATAAGTTACTGCAAATAACGAACTGTCCGGTACTTGATCTTCGCGCTGAATCAATCTTCACCGATCTTAAAGAAACACTCAACCAACTGACTAACAGTAAAACGTATACGCATGCCGAGCTACTGTTCGGCGATGAGTCTCAGTCCTTGCTCTTACGCTGCACAAGAAAGCCCAGGCAAGATGACATCGCAGCGCTCACTGACTTTGCACAAAATAAACAATTCAATTTGTACCTGAAAACAGATGTTTCGCAGGTAACCCTGCTTGAGCTCAGCACCAACAGTTATAGCCTGCCAGCTGAAAAAATAAGTCTGCACTTTCAACCGGGTGATTTCTTACAAGTCAATGCAGACGTTAACAGACAGATGATCCGTCAAGCGATTGAGTGGCTACAGCTAAGCAAAGAAGATATCGTACTGGATCTTTTCTGCGGCTTAGGTAATTTCACACTCCCCATAGCAAGACAGGTGAAACAGGTCACCGGGATCGAAGGCTCTGACGAGATGGTTAAACGTGCTACCCAGAATGCGATTATCAACGACATTGATAATGCCAGCTTTTTCCGGGCAGACCTATCGACCGATAATCAGCAACAAGCCTGGCTTAACTCGACCTGTAACAAGATCATTCTTGATCCGCCACGCAGCGGGGCTTATGAACTACTCTCGCAACTACTCTCAAAACAATCACCCCTCGCCCAGGAGATTCTCTATATCTCATGCGAACCGTCTGCATTAGCCAGGGATAGCAAGCTGCTGTTAGAAAAAGGTTACCAACTCAGCCGTTTCAACGTGATGGATATGTTTCCGCATACCAGTCATGTAGAGTCGATGGCGCTTTTTACAAAAAGCAGTAAAAAGAAACAAAGCGGGACAAAAAAATGATCCCTGTACTGTTTGCTGATGAGCACTTTATTATCATTAATAAGCCGCATGACTTGCTTTCAGTACCCGGCAAGGGGCCGGAGAAACAAGACTGTGTAGGGCGCAGGATTCAAGCAGAAAGCCATCCTACTGCCCGCATTGTACACCGACTGGATTACGCCACTTCCGGTCTTATGGTCCTTGCCCTGACTGCTGACTCTTTGGTGCAACTAAGTCGATTGTTTCAAGAACATAAGATGAGCAAAAGATACCACGCCATTATTAGCGGCACACCTACTGAAGATAACGGTATAATTGAGCAGCCATTACGCTGTGATTGGGAACGACGCCCACTACAAATGATCGACCATGAAAAAGGAAAATATGCCCTTACCCGCTGGGAAACAATAGAAACGCTCCGCGACTCCACACGCGTCTTTCTTTACCCGCAAACAGGGCGTTCCCACCAACTGCGCGTACATATGCTGTGGATGGGCCACCCGATTGCCGGCGACCGATTCTATGCTGATGATAAAGCTCTCAGCCTGTCTGACAGGCTAATGCTGCACGCAGAAGAGCTTTCGTTTACCCATCCCTACACTCAGGAACCCCTGTCGTTTTTGGCTGAAGCACCTTTTTGAAGGCATGGGTTAAAGGCGCTCCAGTCATAGATACTCAAACGACCCGGCGCACAACATTCTGGCTGCCATGATTTTTTATATTATCGACCGTCTGGTCGATAATACGCTGGCGAGCCTCCTTACTTCCCCACGCGCTATGCGGGGTAACAATAAGGTTAGGGATATCCGGCGATAACAACGGATTGCCCTGGCGTGGTGGCTCTTGAGTCAAGACATCCGTGGCTGCTCCAGCCAACGCACCGCAACGTAACGCATCGGCAAGCGCCTGCTCATCAACCACACCACCACGGGCAACATTGATCAATACAGCCTCTTTTTTCATCAAAGCGAGTGCACTGGCATCAATCAGATTATTTGTTTCAGCGGTCAAAGGGCAATGTATAGAGAGCACATCTACCTCAGGCAATAGCTTCTCCAGAGGCATACGTCCTTCGCGCTGATCTGTCACAGAACGACCGGCAACCAGTACTTGCATACCAAACGCTTGTGCTATCTTTGCAACGCCTTGACCCAGGTGGCCATACCCAATGATACCTATTTTGCGGCCACTTAACTCTCTGATGGGAAAATCGAGCAAGCAAAACTGCGAAGACTTTTGCCATTCGCCTGCCCGTACCGCCCGGTCATAATTAAGCAAATTAGTATGGAGTGCCAGAATTAGCGAAAACGTATGCTGAACAACGGAAGGGATACCATATGCCTGGCAATTATACACAGCCACCCCCTGAGTCGTGGCTGATTTCAGGTCAACATTATTAGTGCCCGTCGCCACTACACAAATCATTTTCAAGTGGAAAGCGCTTTCAATGACAGCCTGTGTTAACTGCACTTTATTAACGATAATGACATCTGCACCTTTAACTCTCTCTGCCACCTGCTCCGCTGATGTACCCTGAAAAGTGGTCAAGGTAGCAAAGCAGTTTTCAAGAACACTCAAATCGAGGTCATCCAGCCCCTGAAGATCAAGAAACACAGCATTCATTTTGTTCTCCGTACACTCTGATAAAAAAATAAGGAATAAAAGTAAGAAATAAAAAAAGGAGCACCGGGCTCCTTAAATATCAAATTAACATCTTAGCTGCAGAGGACGTTTATACAGTGAAGCACTTCTATACACCTGAGACAGAGAAGCACTTCCCTCAGCAAATCTGCCAGCACTTCCTCTCAGCACAGGCTCAATTCAGCGGCTTAACCTGCTGTCATATTATCCTTAATAGACCACAGAATCTCTTCTGCAATAATCGCCGGTGCAGCTAACCCTTCATCATTTCTGACCGTAATATAAACACCAGAACGCGCCCGGTTCATCTTCAGCTGATATTTTCCAGCGTGTTCAAAAGCATTGGTATCGGCGTTAAAGCTTCCCTTCGCTTTTTCACCACCGAAGACATAAATAACCCGCCCTGCAAGCCATATTTTATAACCCTTCTGGTTAGCCGGATTGCCGGGATCAGCTAACGCCTGCACTTCGCCCTCCTCCAGCACCGGAGCCTCAACCGCATCTTTAGAGCTATAGCTAATTTCATCCGCAGTTTTTATCCCTAGTGCAGAAGAGATTGTACTCGTGCTCAGTTTGATTTCTTCACGGTCAGAGAACAGCCATTCAAAGAACCCCATATCTTTTTTGCTTTCCAGCGGTGTTGATGTCGTATAAGTAATGTACAACATACCTATATCCTGATCACGCGTACCCACATCAACGCCCGCACGATCAACAGCAGCATTCAGCATATCCCATGATTCATCGATCGGGGCATCAATTTTCATCACCGGATTACCACGGGAATCACGCCCTAATAACGGACGGGCACTCTGCTGTTGCTGTATAGCCAGCAATGAACGCTCGCTAGGCTTTACAGATGCCTTACTCATATAGCGTAGCATTTCAAACATCATATCAGACTGGTAGCCAACATCCTTTGAAGCCGTATCCCAGTTAATATCTGTGACGTCCTGGCTTTCAGGAAACTGAGCATGCTTCATCTCAATAGCAGTACGCTGATAATTTTCCGGATCCGGACGTAAGCGAACTTGCAACTTATTACGGGAACCACCAGGAATATCCTGCAGAGTCAGATGCTTAATCCAGCGATCAGCAAAGCTGAGTTCGGGGCCATTCAATGTAATCCAGTCACTTTCAATCACACCCTGACGAGCATCAGCACTGGCTATTTCAACACCGTTAAATTTCATGAAATCCAGGGTTTTTTCCCACACTGCAGCAATTGGCTCATCGACTACAATGATCTTCTGATCACCCAGTTTTTTCAGGTTGACTGATTTGCTACCCGTGTCGGCATAAAAGAACTCAGGGCGAGGCACTTCAAACTCTTTTGTTCTGACAGAGGCTGTCTCGCCGATTGTCGGTATAACAAACTGATCCTGCGTCGACTTCGCCTGAATATGCGGCGGAATCGACAACTCCTTACCGACGGTTGCCTTCTCGTACTCCTGGTTCCGGTCTTTTAAAACCCCATCTTCGCCATAGATCGGATTTTTACCGATCATACTACAACCGCTGGTTGTGACCAGCCCAACCAGAATTACTGAGGTAAGCAACCGTGTGTTCATCAAATATTTCCTACTTAAGTACGTTGCAATCAACAAGTGCCTGACGCACTACAGGCCGACATTCTTCTGATAACACTGTTAATGGCAGACGAATACCCAGATCCATCAAACCCATTTCATGCATGGCCCATTTTACCGGGATAGGATTGGCTTCAATAAAAAGCTGGGTATGCAAAGGCATCAGACGTGTTTGGATCGCACGTGCTTCTTCAGATTTACCTTCAAGCCCCAAATGGCACATCCGGGCCATCTCAGCAGGAGCCACATTGGCTGTTACCGAGATATTACCCTGACCACCTGCAATAATCATCTCGATTGCGGTTGCATCGTCTCCAGAGTAGATGGCAAAACCTTCAGGCGCTTTCTCAATCAGAAGACGAGCACGCTCCAGATCACCTGTTGCTTCTTTAATGCCCACAATATTTGGGATCTGCGCTAAACGCAGTACCGTTGGAGGCAACATATCACATGCTGTACGCCCGGGTACGTTATACAGAATCTGTGGAATATCCACCGCTTCGGCAATCGCTTTAAAATGTTGAAACAAGCCTTCCTGTGTTGGCTTATTGTAATAAGGCGTCACCAACAGGCACGCATCAACGCCAGCCCCTTTCGCTTCACGCGTCAGTTGAATCGCTTCCGTTGTAGAATTCGCACCGGTACCTGCAATAACAGGAATACGGCCATTCACACGCTCAACGACACGTTTAATTACCGCGCAATGCTCTTCACAATTAAGTGTTGCTGACTCACCTGTCGTGCCTACTGCAACGATAGAATCTGTGCCGTTTTCCAGATGAAAGTCGACAACTTTATCAAGACCAACCCAGTCGATCTCTCCGTTTTCTTTCATTGGAGTTACAAGCGCTACGATGCTGCCGGTAATCATTTTATTCTCCGTTAACTAAGGCTTGGCATTATTGCATTTAACTGCACACATCCAAAACCTGATCTGATATCGTATAAGGCTCGATATTCTATACGAAATAAAGTCCATAAGCGTAGTAACCACGCCGCTTTTTTGTAAATAGAGGTGAAAGAATAATGCCAAACATAGTTGTAGGACAATCTGTCACAGACTTCACAGCATCAGCCACCAGCGAAAATACGCTTTCCTTATCAGATTTCAAGGGTAAAAATCTCGTCATATTTTTCTACCCTAAAGACAATACGCCGGGCTGTACTACCGAGGGACAGAATTTCAGAGACCTTTTTGACGAGTTTGTTGCAGCCAATACTGTAATTCTTGGTGTCAGTCGTGACAGCCTGCGTGTACATGAAAACTACAAAGCCAAACACAGCTTCCCTTTCGAACTCATCAGTGACCCGGACGAGACTCTGTGTAAACATTTTGATGTGATTAAATTGAAGAAACTTTATGGAAAAGAGTATATGGGTATTGAGCGCAGTACTTTTCTTATCGATACACAAGGTGTACTGCGTCACGAATGGCGAAAAGTAAAAGTTAAAGGTCACGCCGACGAAGTCCTGGCAACGGTTAAAGCACTGAGCAGCTAAAGCCCTATCAAAAAAATGCTCAGCACTCTGCTGAGCATTAGTTATTCATCTGACTATGCCGCTATCTCTTTATTTGCATCAGCATCCATCGGCCCCGGCCAGGCATTCAGTATTGCTTTGACCAGCGTCGCTAACGGAATAGCGAAGAACACACCCCAGAAGCCCCAAAGTGTACCGAAAATCAACACCGCTACGATAATAGAAATAGGATGAAGGTTAACCGCTTCAGAAAACAGCAGCGGCACTAACACATTACCGTCCAATGCCTGAATGATCCCATAAGCGATCATCAGGTACATAAACTCGCCGCCCCAGCCCCATTGAAAGAATGCAATAAGCGCTATGGGGAATGTCACCAAGGCCGCTCCAATATAGGGAATCAAGACAGACAAGCCGACCATTATCCCTAACAAGGCAGCATAATTAATTCCAAGCCAGAGGAAAGTTAAATAGGTCACGGTGCCGACGATAAGAATCTCAATCACTTTCCCACGAATGTAGTTAGCAATCTGATCATCCATCTCTTGCCATACGGTGGTCATCATTTTACGTTTGTTAGGCAGAAAAGTGACCCACCAACGCACCAGTGTGCGTCCATCTTTGAGGAAGAAAAACACTAATATAGGCACCAGCACCAGATACACAAGCAGCGTCATTATCCCCGTCAGCGAGTTCAGCGAGAAAGTAACTACCCACTGCCCGGCATTGGACAACTCACTGGAAGCGAGTTGCATTATATCCCGAATCTGAGACTCCGAAATCCATTGCGGGTACTCCTGCGGCAAAACCAGCAATAGCGCCTGAACCTGCTGCACCATGCGCGGAAGCTCCTGAAGTAACGTCGTCAACTGCTTCCAAGCCAATGGGAACACCACCAGCGAGAGTGCCAGCAAGAAGCTTATAAATGCTGAAAAGACAATGACCACAGATAAAATATGCGGGACTTTCTTTTTTACAAGGATATCAACTCCGCCCTGCATCAGAAAGGCCAGAATAAGCCCGGCAAAAACTGGCGCCAAAGGCTTACCTAACGTAAGAATAATCAGTAAAAAAGCACCGATTAACAGAAACAGAAACAGTGCTTCTTCATCAGAAAAATACCGCTCTATCCATTTTGAGATAATTGCTCTCATGGTTGATCTATCCAGTTAGTTATAAGTTAGCCGCGCCGAATCAGGTAAGTATATTCGGATTCACCAATGAACGAGTTCAATAACTCGTGGTCAGACTGATCAGTAAAGGCTTTAAAATCCCTGACCGATCCAACATCTGTAGCAATAACTTTAAGCACTTGCCCCCGGGCAAGTTTATTTAAAGCCTGCTTTGCCTTAAGTAACGGCAAAGGACAATTTAAACCGCTAGCATCTAATACTTCGTCAATTTTACATTCTTGCATTTAAGGCCCGTATTTCAAGACATTACAAAAATAATCGCCATTTGCAGGCACCGGTAATAGCAACGCGGTAAGATAATGACATGCTTCACACGACCATGAAAGAGAACAGGAAGGACTGAATGCGCTTAATTCACTTTATTTTATGTGCTGCAATGCTATCCGGGTCGCCGTTGAGCGTTGCGGACAATAATTTACCGGTTATTGCAGACACCACCTCCGGCATCATATCTCTTGATAAAGAGCATAGGGTCGGCCAGGCATGGGCACGCATTTTGCGAGGCAGTGCCCCATTATTAAATGACCCTGTTACTTACTCCTACCTTAATGATCTACTGTGGCAGTTAACCGCACATAGCCAGCTACAGGATAAGCGTCTCGATCTCATTGTACTGGACAACCCGACACTGAATGCTTTTGCTGTCCCCGGCGGTATCGTAGGGATACATGGAGGACTGTTACTGTCTGCGGAAAAAGAGGATGAACTCGCTTCGGTTATTGCCCATGAGCTGGCACATCTAAGCCAACGACATTTTGCAGCACAATTAGAAGAATCACGCCGCAACCGCCCTTTCACGATGGCTGCTATGCTAGCCAGCATTCTTATTGCTGCCGCTGACTCACAGGCGGGTATGGCGGCGATCACTACGTCCATCGCTGCCCAACAGTCATCGAGCTTAGCGTTTAGCCGCCTCAACGAACAGGAAGCTGATCGGATTGGCATGCAAAATCTGGCAGAGGCTGGTATTGACCCTAATGCGATGCCGCGCATGTTCTCCAGAATGCAGCAGTCTCAGCGCTTTCAGGGAACCCGCCCTCCTGAGTTTCTATTAACCCATCCGGTCACAGAGTCGCGTATCGCTGATTCATTGAACCGAGCCTCACAACTGCCAGTACCTTCAACCAGCCGAACATCTTTAGACTTCGACCTTACCCGCACCCGGATGGTGGTACATTTTTCAAGTAATCCGCAAAAAGTGCTAAACCATTACCAATCAGCCACAAAATCAACGCAGCAACCTCTGGACTATTACGGGCTGGCTGTTGCTGCTATCCGCATGAACCAATTTAAACTGGCTGAAAGCGCCTTAAAAAAATTGCCCGCATCGTGGAGGCAACACCTGTTTGTCAAACTCACCGAAGCAGAGCTGCAACTCGCGGCTGAAGCATGGTTAACCGCCAGCAAGCAATTAGAAGAGTTAAACAGCCTTTTTCCCGACCATTATGCGGTCGAACAACTACTGGCAAAAGCCTATATGGGAGCAGAGCAACCCAATAAAGCAATTAGCATATTGAACCGACTTAAAAAGGACTACCCCACTGATACTAATGCGTGGTATCTCCTTTCAGAAGCTCTGGGCCAGGCGGGTAAAACCGTTGCTGTTCATCAGGCAAGAGTAGAATATTTTTTACTGACCGGGCAAATTGACAAAGCACTACAACAAATTATTTATGCCCACCGTGAATCAGGACTGACCTCATCCGATAAAGCACGACTGGTACAATTAGAAATAGACACAAAGAAAGTAAGAGACGAGATGAAAATGGATTTTTAGACTGATACTTTCCCGGTTCTGAAAAGCCCGATGCATACCTTCACGGCCATGGTTATCATTCGCCAAAAAACCAAACCACGACCGGGGAAAGTGTTTACTGTAAAACCTTTACGTTAGTACCCGGGATAAAGCGGCTTCAATAACGTCCTCAGCAGTAGCTTCCCCTCCCGACAAAGCCGGGATTAATAGCGACTCCCTACAGATAGCTATTGCCACCAGCGCTACACACTCCTGGTGCTCGCCGCCATGCTTCTGAAGTAAGGATCTACAGTCATCCTTCAATGCCTGATCAAAGCCTGCACACAGCTGATAGGTCACTTCATCCAGTTTGTGACGTTCGCCATAACACATTCGGTAAACAGCCAAATATTCAGGAACACCAGCCAACTGACGAAAAATCGCCACCATCCCTGCTACCAATGACAAAGAATCATCATCTAAGATTACCTGTCTTTGGCCTTGCGCCTGCAGCAAAAGCTCCTCCAGGAGTGCTATTAACAATGCCTGTTTGGTCGGGAAATTATTATACACCGTGGGCTTAGACACCCCTGCCGTTTGTACGACCAAATCAATCGATGTGCCCTGATAACCCGATGTCGCAAACAACTGTCTCGCTGCATCCAGAATCACTTGTTTTTTAGAAGGACGACCACGCGCCATAAAAACTCCATTGACGCCAGTAAGAATTTTTATTATCTTTACCGAACCGTTTAGTTAATAAATTAGTTATATAGGCACGATCATGAATGATGAAGGACGTTTTGGTCAATACGGCGGGAGCTTTATCCCGGAAATACTCTACAGTAGTCAGCAACAACTACTAAAAGCCTATCGTGAAGCCATGGCTGACACCTCTTTCGTTCAGCTCGTCAAATCTGAAATGCAGGATTTTTCAGGACGCCCTACCCCACTGACTTATTGCGCTAACCTGACGAAAATGATCGGTGGCGCACAGATCTATCTGAAACGTGAAGATCTGAACCACAGCGGTGCCCACAAGATGAATAACGTCATAGGTCAGGGCTTACTCGCAAAGCGCATGGGTAAAAAGCGCATCATCGCCGAAACCGGTGCAGGCCAGCACGGTGTCGCCAGCGCGCTGGTTGCAGCCCGTCTGGGGCTGGAGTGCACCGTATATATGGGTGCTCATGATATCGAACGCCAGTATCCCAATGTTTTCTGGATGAAACAGCTCGGTGCAACGGTTGTACCGGTAACCACCGGTGCAGCCACTCTCAAGGATGCATTAGATGAAGCGCTACGAGACTGGTCCTCCAGCTATGAAGACACATACTATCTGATTGGCACTAGTTGCGGTTGCGCGCCTTACCCGGAAATGGTCGCAGGTTTTCAGTCTGTAATCGGCGAAGAGGTAAAAGAGCAGTCACTCCAGCAGTTTGGTAAATATCCCGACCGCATCTATGCCTGCGTCGGCGGCGGCAGCAATGCTTGCGGCATATTCTTACCTTTCGTCGATAGTCAAACTGAGCTTGTCGGTGTGGAAGCAGGCGGACGCAGCAATGCCCCGGGCGAGCACGCTATGCGCTTTAATACCGACCAGGCACGCTTTGGCATCGCTCAAGGCTTTGCCACCCGCTTTCTGCAAGATAGCGAAGGCCAATTACAACCCACACATTCGATATCAGCCGGATTGGATTACGTTGGCGTCTCTCCGATATTGGCAGACCTGGAGGAAAAGGGAAAAGTCCGCATGACCAGCGCCAACGATGTTGAAGTCATCGACGCCTTTAAAATGCTCACCCGCCACGAAGGTATTATCCCTGCGCTTGAATCCTCCCATGCGGTCGCAGGAGGGTTAGCAGAAGCCGCCAGCATGTCTCCTGATGAATATATTGTCATCAATATCTCAGGTCGCGGCGACAAAGATATATTCAATATAGCCAAGGCATTGAATGACGAACCGTTCACTGATTTCTTGCATACATATTTAAAAGAGGAGACAGCAGAATGAATAAACTAACCTCATACATACAGAAACAGCGAGAAAACAAACCTCTTTTGATGATGACCCATGTCGTTTATGGCTATCCGAATATAGAAAAAAGTCTTGAAATCATGCAACTGATGCTAGAGAAGGGTGTAGAAATTCTCGAAGTACAATTTCCGTTTTCTGACCCGGTAGCGGACGGCCCAACCATTACCACTGCATGTCATCATGCCCTGAAGCACAAGCCCACCCTTAGCCAATGCCTTAAAGATATAAAAAAGCTGGCCCGGCAATACCCAGACAGTCGCATGCTGTTGATGAGTTATCTTAATCCCCTGCTACAACCAGGGTTTGAGTCCTTAGCAGAGCAAATGGGCGACGATATTGTCGGTGTGATTATTCCTGATCTGCCAATAGACCACCACGACATGCTGACTCCACTTATCAATAAAGGCATTTCACCAATCTGGCTAATCACCCCGGATATGCACGAAGATCGTATCCGCCTGGTGACTGAACAGGCTCAGGGGATGCTCTACTGTGTGAGCCGTTCCGGTGTGACGGGACAACAATCAACGGGTGAGGAAGCCACTAAGATGCAATATATGCAAGGCTATTTAAAGACGATCCGACAATCTACCTCGCTGCCGCTAGCGGTTGGATTTGGTATCAATACTCGTGAAGATATCGCAGCGTTGAAAGGGCATGCAGACGTCGCTATTGTTGGTTCAGCATTTTTGAATGCCTTCAATAACGAAGGATTACACGGCGTATTAAAAAAACTGAACGAATTGCAGCAATAGACGCTAAAAATCACACAGAAGAGTGACTGATAACCCACAACTCTTCTGTTGACTCTATACTGGTAAGACTGATAGTCAACATACGCGTCATTACTCGCTTGCCTTTAACATATACCGTACCTTTTGCACCCCTTCTGCCATTTGTAAGGCAAATTGTGCTGAAGTAAACTCCGGTTGATCATCGTTCACCTTTACATCAATGTTACTTGCCAAGACCTCAGCATTAATGACGCGGGTGTGAGCCTCAAACCAAGGCTTAACATCGGTGTTCTCAACGCTCAGTGTAGTTTCTCCTCCATGCTTATCTTTGAGTTCCCGATAGTAATAGTGTGAAGCATTACTTTCTGAGGGCGTCGTATCAGGACGGTTAAAACCAAAATGGAGTGCTTCAGGCTTTTGATGGATATCCAGTGATTTAACTTCACCTGAAAACAGGCACAACAAAACGTTCGGCGATAGCTTTTTCATTTTAAGTAATTGTAATTTATTTTCTATTTCCAGCCAAAACGCCCCTTCCCGTTTCTCGACAATGTAGATGTCCTCATTTTCGTTTACATTAATTTTCCAGGACTTTCCCTTCACGAGCGCGGTGATATAAATATCTTCATCTTCTGGCAGCAAAAAACCAAAATGTCGGTTTAACACGCTAGTTATTCCGGCATTCAATGCCTGCTCAATCGCCTCCTCTTCGGCAACGCTATGCTGGAGACCTGATGCGTTATCAGGTTCACGGAAGGGATGCTCATAATTAGAATGTTCTACCCTTTCATCGTAGGCCTCGATTAATAAATCCGGCCAGCCTGATACTAATTCTGACCGAAGTAAAACGCCGGTTACGATCGCATGTGGTGCGGCTAGCAATGTCTGATCGTTAACTTTATCGCGATCGAAATCTGACGGAAGCACCCGCCCGATACTGAACGCACCATCATGAAGGCTACGCACCCATTGTGGATCAACCCAAAAAAACCTCAGAGACTCAGGAGGCAGCATTTTCTCGTCGGGCAATAAGTAGTTAAACGGCACACCTTCCAATAATGATAAATCGTGAAACCAATCAATAACATCCACCGGCAAATCACTGTTGATGGTCTGTGCTTCAATAGGCAAATGTTCAAGCGCCTGCATCGCCTCAACTCTTTGTGCTTGATGGCGATGTCGTCGTTTCCAATCAAACAAACTTACGGCTACCTTTTCGTTTTGCAGGGTTAATAATCGACCCAGCTCCCAGGCTGCCGCATAACTGCTATCCAGTAGTTTGGTTTTAGGGTTGTAATGGCGAAGTTGATCAGACTTATATACACAGATCTTCTTGGCATGTCCTGTCACCTCTCCCGGCGCCAATGGGCCGTGATACCAGGATCCTGTCGTATTACCTTCCATCATGTGATGTGGTAAACCCAACCAACCCTGCTGAATATAGGACAAGCCCTTTTGGAAGACACCATCAGGCAAACGAACGGTGCTGGGCGAGCGGTCCAGACCCTTACCTAAACCTTTAAAACTATGCTCTTCTCCAATGCAGCTAAAACGCCAACTTTTCAGGCTGATCATACGAACAAAATCTTTACGGCTACCCTGATTTTGTGCTGTTGACAAATGTTCGGCTAAATCCCAGATATCAAGATTCTTTGATCCTACTTCGTACTGACCTTCTAAGGAAACCAGATGCGCAACGCTCATTTTACTCGCGCTGGGCAACCGGCTGGCTATCAAGGTTGCCATCGCCTCACCTAGCTTGCCATGCCCGTCAACAGATTGACGCACATGTGCCAACATGAGCAATGATTTTTTACTAGGCAGCACGTTAATCAATAAATTGCGGTCGATGTCTATCACTGAGACCGGATCTTCATCTTGTTGACCAGACTCATGCACAAATGTAGGCGCAAAAAGATTGACTTCACGGCCGTCAAGATCAGCTGTTTTTTCAATCGCCCAGCGTTTTGATTGACCACTGCCCTGGAGTTGAAGTCGAGTGCTTTTAGGGCTGGATACCGAGCCTGCCTGAAACGCCTGCTCCTTAACTTTGCTTTGGCTGACGTCTGAACCCCGTGCGCGTTCGGCACCTTCATTCTGCTCTTTGGTGGCAAACTCCGACTGATCAAACACCAACAACGCCATCCAGGATGTTTTTAAGGCGGGGTCATCTTCCTCAGGCAGTGAGTGGTCTCGCGCGATAACGGGTCGCTCCCACGGCAAAGTACTGCGCTTAAAGCTAATATGTGGCAAGACACTGGAATGCTCCCCCAGACTACCGGCAGGAGGAAAAACAGCATGAATAACTTGTGGATCTAGACTAAAGCGCGGCCCCTGCACTGCAAATTTCCGGATTTGCGATACAAAAGTTTGATCCTTGATCACCTCAAGCGTTTCTTCCTGAAACTTATGAGGTTGATCAGGAATGGCGACTGATATCTGACGCGTCGCATGAATAGATTGTTCAACTGAAATACTGTAATCACCGTCGGGTAAGGCAGGACGATGATGATCGATAAACAACAACTGCCCGGTCGGGCCTTTCAGTGTGCTTACTATAGCCATGGTGTATTAGCCCCGCGCCTGTTTGCTTGAAGCTTGCAAGGTGGATTCAAGTGGATGATTGAATACACCCACGACATCCATCAGCCCTAACTCTGTTAAAATATCATCTCGTAAATCAGTGGCTCGTTTAGCGGCAAAGGAGTCCTCGATCTGTGCTGTATCATTTGATGGTGCGATATACTCCGGAATCTGCTGCCACTGATACTCTAGCAGCGGATCTTTGCCATAAACCGGCGTGACTTCATATTGCAACTCACTGCGCTCTATGAGCAGTGTCTTATGCTCTTTAAGCAACACCGCAGGGTAAATCTTAAGCCCCGCTAATAAATTAGATATCAAGCTACGCTTAGGATTTATGTCGGGTTTATTAAGGTATTCCTCTCCAGAACCATCAACAAAGCTGGGGGCTTCCCACACAGCCGCAGGTAAGCGTTTAAGCACCGGTTCACAGCGAAAATATTCCGAACCATCGCTACCATTACGCAATATCTTAATGTGATGTCGAGTCGTCAACCCATCGGGCTTCACACCCATTGAGGCGATACCAAAATCAGTTTCAATATTGCTCGCAAGATGATGATCAATGCCATTTAATTCAACAAACTGATTACCATGAACCAAGGGCGGGTTGGTGCCGCATTGTGCATCGGTGATCGGAATCATCGAATCCGTCACTAGACAAAAATCTTTAGCAATCATAATCCAACGATCGCCGCTGGAGCGAATCAAGCCTCCCTGTACGGCGACGCCACAAACAGCGGATGCATCCACCTTTTGGATTGCCTTCGGTTTTGCCGGATCTTTTAGGGTCTTCGGTAGAAATGCCAAATAAAATTTCTGCCAGTTAATCGGCCTTAATTTAGGCGCTCCTTGACCAAACTTAACGTCCAGCGTATGACTGATCACCCAGACTTTTAAATATATTTTTGCCTCACCCGCAAACTCAGGTCCCCAGAGGTGCATATCTGCGCCCACATCCAAAGAGAAATGTTTCGAGCAAAATAGTAGATGTGCTGAAATATCTATTTTTAGATCAAGTTTGACTTTGCCGTCGTAATGAAATGGCTGCCAGGTAATGATGAAATCAGCACTGATATGAAGATCAGCCCGAAAATCTATCCCGGCTATACCAATATCAAAGCCGCCATGCATGGTGGCATCCAACGCCCCCCCCGCCATAAAGGCATGTGCAGTTAAGGCATAATAAACCGCTCCCTTCAGGTCCAGGTTTGCTGCACCCAAGTGCCAGTTAAATGCCAGGCGATTGGCCGTGGGGTAATGCGCTGGCCGGATAAAGTCAGGGTGATATCCACCCAGGGTGTAGACGAAATCACCCGCGTGGTCACCGCCAAACCAAGCAAAGTAAGCAAAATCTCCGGTTAAATGACAATCCTGGCTTAGGATGTATGACCCCGGGGCTAATTCAGCTTTTAAACCCACCACGCCCTCAACAGGGCGAAAGTAAGCCTTCCAATTCATATACACTTCCGCCAATAAAGAACCGGGCTGCCCGCCTGCTTCTTTTGAGGGAATCTGTAAATGTGAGACACCCACCAAATCAAATTGGTTCTGTTCGCCAAATTGGGCAATCACCAGCGCAAAAGAATCAATCAGCTCAAACGAGCTAAATTTCACGCCAATGGCTAGAAATGCCTCGCCCAACATGGGAGGCACATAAGCCTCCAGACTGGCCAATTCCGCCGCTAAATTTGGTGTTTGGGCTCTGGCTCCGTCTTTGGAGGCTGCATTGGGATGCGGCCCAGCGATGGCTTTGGTCACCAAGGGGTAGTTATGGATTTGTTCAACGCCAGGCACTATCGCTTGCCGGTTATAACCAAATCCTGCCGCAAGCCCAGTGACAAAGAAAAATGGCGGGCCGCCTAATGGATACTCCAACAAGGCATAAATGAATAATGAAGATTCACCCTTATATTCAAAGTATGAGCCGATCGCAGAAAGCGATAAAGCTTCCGTTCGTAATACCGCCTCACCCGAATAGGCGGTGATAGTTTCATGCACATTAGGATCTGGATCAGGTATTTGTCCTTTTAAGAAGGCACCACCCAATTCAATGCTGCCGCCTTTATAGTCAATACCAATGCCGCTGATATGAAAATGCGGGTCAAATTCAGTTAGCGGTGTATCCACACCCAAGCCGTGCAGCGATAAAGTGAGCGCGCCTACCGTCAGCCCGCCATCCAGATAAATAAACAGTAAGCCACCCTTAGGCTCAAATTTTACCCCTATACGCTCAATATGAATCGGCCCAAAGTTCTTTTGAATTTTAATCCACTTGGTACCCTCGGGCGACGGTGTCACCGCTACGGCATGCGGTGCTATGGGTAAATGCGGTTTTTGTCCTGCGTCCATATCAGGATCATGAACAAAAGCGGCGTCCTTGCTGTTACCCGTTTTGACGGGAAGATTAAGCGTAACCGTCATACCATCCATCAAAATACTGCAGGCCACTGCCGAGCCCTCAAGCTTCTGAGCAGGAATGCTGATATCGCCCGTCATATTTAAGTCACCGATAACGCCAAGCTCTTCTTCTTCAAAAGCGCCAGGTCCCGTCGCAAGCAAAATTTGTAAATCTAACTTCAGTGATTTAGGCGGCCCACCAGCACCCATTAATGGAATGTTTGGCAGTTTTACATTGGATAAGTCGATACCTGCATCTAAGCTGATACCCAATAACCATTTTTTCTTAGGATCTGCGTCTTTCGCTGTACTTTTCTGATGCGCGATAAAAACGCCGTGTGATTCAATATTAGGCAGATGTTTGCCCGGTGCAAGATCCTCTAGACTCAGCGGATGGTTTGGGTCAGCTCGGTAAGCGGCAATCATGGTGCTCAGCGATTCACTGCCACTCGCCAATGTGATGTCCCGTTTATCAAACACCACATCAAATTCGTGCAGCACCTTATTATTATCGTCGCCCGTTTCGAATTGGATGACGCCGCTGAACGTTTTGCTGACAGAGCCATCACTTAAATGCTTAACGGTGATAGATACGACCGTCTTAAGTAATATCTTTTCCATCCACAAATCAACTTCACCCGTGAAGATAAAATCTTTACTGGCAGTGTTGAAATACACATGAAGATTCTTAAGTGTTTTACCTTCCAGGCTGGCACAGCCTGCATCATCCACGCCGAGTTGATGGGTGAGTGCTTCGAGTAAAACATCAATATGGATGACTTTCCCAGGCGCAGTGCTACCCTCAATCTGCCACCCCTGATCATATAAACCTGTCAAATAGAACGCTACACTGCCCATTTCAAGTGTCGCTGCTATCCCGCCGCTAAACTCTTTTCTGCCTTGAATATGCAAGCTGATTTCACTGAGCGCGAACTTATGTACAATCGTCCATTGTTCAGGCACATCAAACATCAAGCCCATTTGACCACTGCGATAATTATATTCAACCCGCAGATTATCCAAGGTCAGCTTATCAAGACCTTCACTCTCGCCCAGCAGTTTTTCGAGTAACTTGCCAAGTGGAATTTGATTTCGGGCTTGTAAAAATAAATCCGCGCTGGGATATGAGCCACCGCACATCAACCTGATCGGTGTATCTCCTTTGCTGGCATCACCCAATGCAGCTTCTGCGGTGATATCCGCGAATAGCAAACGGCTCTTTTTGTGTAGCGGATTATAAATTTTTACCCGAAACGAGAGGCCCTCTAAAGCCAAACTGATTGGCGCAGGCACGACCTCCCAATGCTTTTTGTGCAGCTCTATATCAAATTCGATCTTAGTCAGTGTTTTCTCTGATTTTGAAAACTCAAACTCAATATCAACTTCGGTGTCGGATCCAAACTCGGAATGAGAGCTGGGCATACCCAGTGTTTCAGACTCACCTAATAAATCTGTTGGGTTGCCTAAATATTTACCCTTGGCGGTAATCACATCACCATCGATCGGGTATTCGAGATTAATCTCAATCATATTACCGAGAAGATCAAAATCGGCTTTTAAGCCAATGCGGGTATTGTGGGGCGAATAATACAGTGGCGCAGTAAAAGTCAACGCAGCGTTGTAAAAATGTAATTCACTCACGCCAAACTCAGTGCTATGAGGTGGCATTTGAAGTTGTAAATATCGCGCTAAGCGGCTGGTTTCCTGATTACCTATCTCAGGTTTTGCATAGGTTGTTTTAGCCTTAGCAAATATACTATTCGGCATATCGCCGAGAAACTCGCGCATATGTGATAAACGATCCATGACGGGTAGCTGCTCATCTCGCTCTCTTTGATACGGTAAGCTCTGCTCATCGTCTTCGATGACGCCATGGATACTTCTTCTCAACATGCCTAGCGGCTCTTTAACAAAGCCCCACATGAACAAGCCGTCTTTGACAATCTCTTTGTTTTCTTTACGCCCACCAAAAGGTTTTCCATTTATTCTTACCTGCTGGCTGGGGCGAGGTACGCGTTGTAAGTCTTCCGGGATGAGTCCTAAAATAGATTTCACTATCGCTGAGTCTTGCTCACGATTCCAATGAATAAACACGGCATTTTCGATCAGGGCAGGCCAGATTTTCTCAAACTGCTCACCCTTCATCCATACATACACCCACAATGCTTTATCCAGACCTAAAAAGCGCAGGTTGAAATGCCTGAAAGTATTACCCTGTTGCCAGACCCCGGGAAGCTGCGGAAAACAATAGCCAAAGTTCCATGGTTGTTCGGGATAAGCACACACCACAACCAGATCCGAATGTTCATGGATGCCGTAGGTTTCAATATGGCAAGGAACACCCAACATTTCTCCATCGCCCCCTTTTTCGGGTAAGCGAGACACGCCAAGTGCCAGACGAACATCATTCGCACACTCCGCGCTGACCGTCGATAATGAAATCCAGTTATCAGACATTTAACACTCCATACCCTTAAGAAGGGCGAACTTTAATCGGCGAGTAAACTCTGTTTTCGTCACAAGGTTTCCGCTGTATCTGGCGTGGGCGTTCTATCCGGAATGGTGATATTCGCCTGAAAATAGGCATTTCGAATATCTTTGGCCTGTTTTTTCCCCGTGCTTTGAATCACTTGCCTGGCTAAAATGTCCATGGATTTTTCAGACATGGCCACTTCACTCTGATTATTTCTTTCGTCTACACCGCCCCAATAAGTGAACGATCTTGCTTCAAATCTAACGCGTAGTTGCCCGTTCAGAAATAATCGAGAAAGCAAAACCCGAATGAATTTCAGATCGATGTCTGTTAAAGAATCCCGCTCCTCGGCGACTTCTTTGAAATATTTTTCAGCGCTTTTAGGCGCTTTTTTCAGGTCTGATGGTTTAGCCACCAACGCAAACAGACGATTGATCCAAACATGGTTAAACATCACAAAACATTTACTGCGCAACGCCAGACACACATTCAAAAACCGTGCATATTCATGTTCTTCAAACACCGTATATTTGCTCATATTCCGGTCTGTACCGCTGATTAAGCTTGGGGGTAAAAAAACGGCGACGGGGAAATCAATCTCATCGATGCCGGGTCGCCCACCTTCATCGCTGTGAAATGCAGCATTGGGATAGGTAAAGTGCTTACGCACGTTTTCCTTGTGTTGGTTATATTCCTCAGACTCCACATACTGCGGCCCTTCTGTCCCACCAACTTTTTCCAACATGACCGAAAATATAAAGGCATTCAAATATTGCACTACCTCTGCGACTGCGGAGTTGATGTTGCCGATTTCTGTATCCTCTTTTATGCCCAGTTCGTCATAACCTGGAATAACCTCGATGATCATTTCATCCCGAGCACGCGTCTCTAAGGCAAACCGTTTCGACCCAACCCGCAGAAAAAACCCGACATCACGTTCTTTTAAAGATTTTTCAGCCGCCTGAGCTTTTTTACGTTGATCCAACGTCATCTTAAAATCGCCATATCTGAGTAAATCTTTCCAACCGATAGGGGGACGAACAGGCCACACTGCGAAGAGATCATAATCACCCGTGACGGCATTTTTATACAATTCGCTCTTTGCCATTGCGATAGCTTCTGCGCTAGCGTCTTCAGCAAGATCCGCCATCTTGTAGGGTGGGTAAGGGTTCTGCGCCACACATAAGGGATAGAAGATATCGGTTCCAGCGCCGCCCAATTCTAAATTAAAGCCTTTATAAGTATTTAGGACTCTTCGCGCTTCCTCACCTTGAATTGGCTGGGTATCGTCTTTATTCGCCAGCGGTGCGGGCTGCTCTTGAATAACCGAGCCCACCGTCCTTGCGTTACGGTTTTTGCGCTGGAGTAACTCATAATCACGACCATCTTGTTTTAACAGGGTCGAGATCTTTTTCTCCAAGAAGTTTTCCCATTTATTAGGTTTCTCCTTTTGCTTAAACACGACCCGCCCGTGATACACCTGCCATAAAGGTTTTCCCGGTGCATATTCGCCACAACGCTTAAGCATGAACTCCATCACAACCGTCTTGCCGACTCGTTTTTTCGGATCTTCAAAATGCGCTGCGATACCAACGATATCGCCGTTATCTAACTCTTTATGGTCGATGATACCGGCGTTGGGGTCGTCCAATATGCCAATGACACGCTCATCATAGAGTTTAAGGGGGATAAATGCGGTTTGACCTGCCTGGATCGCGCGTCGGAAAACCTCATCATGTTTTTGTTGTGATTGAATAAACTTAAAATACTTTATGTAATTATCATCGTTATAAGCAATTTTAGCGTTACCCTTTTTATTAAAGCAGGGCAGCTGACATAAGAAGCCGCTCATCGGCCCCCAATCACAAGATTTGGCTTTGATTTGGTAAGATTTAAGATCATGCCCATGTTTAACTAACTCAAGCACCGCCCCACCCGGCGCGCGGCTCATCACCACGCAATTGGTTTCTTTAGCCGTCAGACTAAAGGCTTCGACAATATCAGCAGGAAAGCCATGACTATCCAATAAATCTTGCCCGGTTTTTATTTCTGGTGGTTCCCCGGACACGGGCGGAATAGCATCACTGGCGTGCATCGCTTGCCCTAACGCGGGCGCTTCCTGAATACCATGTTCAAAGGCTTCAATTAACGGTGCAACTTGGTTACCCTTACTTTTACCTTTTGGCATGATATTCTCTTCTTTAATTAACGCTAATAGTGAGTGATATCTGCCCTAAAGTTGAATGACGTATATCGTACAGCCTTCAACGATTGGCACATAAGACCCCGAACATTGCGCAGTTAATCTGAAATAATGAGTATGTGCGGACAAACCAAACTTGATATGAAACATACTTTGGCTCATAGAATATTGGTCTTTTGAGTTATATTGCCGACTCATTAAATCGATACTCTTAAGTCTTTCTTTAAGCGCACCACGCTCGGTGTGTAACAGGTCAAGCGAAATTTCCAGGTCGCCATCATGGTGTACTGTCACTTTTGAAAATTGCACAAGAAAAAGCACATCGGCAGTACAACGCAAAGAAAAGCTTTGGTCATATGTTGTTAAATTACGCCGTACATTATTATTTATAAGGGGGTTTAAGTGAGGTGCGTAATATCTCCGCGTATTCTTATTCGAAACAAAGCCATCAACACTTAAACCAGAAGCGCTAACCGTCACTTTATTCGTTGCCTGGCCGCTAGTAGCGCCTGGGGAAAAAACTATTTTGCCGAACTCCCTCAGCTCCATCACATTTTCATTGCGGCGAAAAAGAATTCGGTGGTTGTCGTCTAAACTGGAAATTTCGCCATTGTCAGCAAAGTGTATTTTTGTATCCTTCGACAAATTCACATCATTCTGAAGGTGAAGACTACCCGGCGTGGCTGCAGTGGTTTTGACAAAATCGGCATCGCCCAGGGTGATTCCACCAACCACCGCCAGCTTGCTCTTGGGTGCATCGGTGCCGATGCCAACATTGCCTTGAGCCGTGCCTGATTGCAAAGCCACATGATGTGCATTTGAATCGGTTCGAATATTTAAATGTCCTGTTGCGCCATCGGTAAACAAGACATTATTATGTTGGTCATTCTTTAGTTCGATAACAGCTGACGCTGCTGTATCACTCACCCTCAGGCGCCCTTGATGAACATGCAACTTTGTTGCAGGTTTTGGGATACCAAACCCGACATTACCTTCAACTAATAGCCCACCCGCAGGTGCCTGATGTCGATTGGACCACGTGACGCCTATACTTAATCCGTCCGTTACTGATAACTTACTGGCGGGCTTGTTTGTACCAATACCCACATGATCAGCCAGCAAAAAACGATCAATAACAGCAGGCGAACGATGAAAAACCAGCGGCGATTTCTCTAGCGTCCACGATCGGTTGCCATCCCAGTAACCTTCAATTTTTCGATAATGAACATGTAGATCACTCGCCCCTGTTGGCAATTTTGTTTTAACTGTAAATCGCAAATAGATAGATTGATTAGGCGCTAAAGAATCTGCGCCTAGGCGGGAACCATTAATAACCCACTCAACTTTATCCCCATTTTCGCTAGATTCCACTGAGTCGGATTGCCAATGTTTGTCATTCTGGCACTCAGGTTGCAAAATATTGGGTTTGGAAACCTCTACCGTCACCTTCGACGCTTCGTCTGTTAAAGACCATTCATGGTGGCCGCCGTGATTCGACAACTCGCAAGACAATATAAACTGCGATTGCATATTGCCCGTATCTTTAATCTTAATCGTTCTAACAGGATCAATATTGGTTAAACGGAGCAATAACTTCGTACTGCTGCCATCATTCAAAACCGTATTGGAGCCGACAACATCAAAATGCAAAGGGATAACCTTATAGCCTTTTTGAGTTTGGATCTGCAAATTACGAATCCGCTTACCTAAATTGGAAGCCTCGCCTGCATAAGAGAGTAAAGGACCGGGGCGCATTTCAACCGGAATACTGTACGCACCTGTATCGACACACAGGTGGGGTAACTCAATTTCCATGACCTTGACATCACCCATGTCGTCGCTGACCTCGAGTGATTGATCAACTGGCGACATCAAGTAAACCGACTCGGCGTTTAACTCAGGGTGATCAATATAAAATGCGCACCAATCATCCTTGCGCAGTGCTGGTTCACTGGCTTGTGTTTCTCCATCACTGGCCTTGCTTTTGCCAGAAAGATATTGAAGCCGCCGGGTATAAGCCTCATTTATCTGTTGAATCGATTTGCCTGATAAGGTCGCTTTAGGAAAACGCAGCTCGATATGATGATTATCAATTATAAATTGCTCAACCAACATGTCCGAGTCGTTATTCTTTACATCAGCAAATAGCAAAGGTCGGTTTTGCGCATCGTTATTGCGCAGCGCGATGCTCAACTTATGTGATATTTCACCGCCTTCCGTATAGATAATCGGTTGGTGCTTTTCGTCCCAAAATTCAAACTCAAGTGGCGCAGAAACGCAAAATGATTGCGGCAAGTAAGCGGCATTATCTTGTAACCATTGCTGTTTAATTTCTTCGAAACTAAGTGGGTTGTCGTAAACCCGAAGCTGTGCCAATTTACCATTAAACGCCCAGCCCTCCGAATAATAACCTAGCGTCCATGGCTTATCATTTACCAGATCAATACCAGGCCCCATGAGTTTTGCCGGCTGTCTTTCAGGCACATCCAGATAAAACTCCACACCATCTTCGTGCAAACAGATAGTGAGGTGCCTCCACTCTTTTTCAGTAATGAAAGTTTCTGATAATACAGCTTTGTTATTAAACCAACATTTCAATTGAGAGTTTTGAACATATACTAAAGTATCACCCACAGCTAAGATAACAGCAGGATCGGACTCAATATAAAGCCAGCAGGACAAGGTGATACCCTTCTCCAGAGAGTGGTTTTTCATTGGCAAGCAGAGAGACTCTGAGAGCTTACCGGGCGCATTATTCATCTTCAAACAGCTGCCAAACGGTTCATCCGCTACGATTTTGGGAAACCCCTCAACAATCGCTACTGGTTTTTCGCTGCCTAACACATCTAGAATCCGTGCCTGCGTATGAGTTTTGTCCGGCACTTCGATGGCATCCAACTTCATATACAAGACTAAATTCGGATGCATTCCGAGGGCGGAACCAGTCAATAGCTTATTCATGGCCGCTTCTCCAGATCAAGTTGGATAATGCCGGTGGTCTTCATATTAATTAATCAGTGCCTTTAGCGTGATCAACGGTGTCCCTAGAAGGCGGATTAATTAAACCCTCGCCGCTATCGACCTCGGTGATAGCTTGCTGCTGAATTTTGGCGATCAAATGATAGACGGCAGAATAAGGTTGTTCGCCCAGAGCGGTTAAGATTTGATTGACCTCAGTCAAACTCAGATTGAGTTGGATATTCCGGATTGCTTCTTGCATATTACTTGTCCGTCTTTTGTAGTTTCAGAAAGCCTTCGATGAGGCTCTGTTGCCGACTAAAATGGGCGCGCGTATCGATTCGATCTATTTGGTCTGTTTCTGTCCAACGCTCACCGCTTTTGCTTAGCCATGTCCATTGATAACCTTGCACAGCGGTGAGCGGAATTTGAACCTTACCCAGCTCACTCACAACGGGTTTGACCGGGAAAGTAATTTCAAGCTTATTGATCGCTTCAACATATTGATCAACGGGAATATTGATCGCTTTAGTGGGTAAAATACCCGATACCGCATGCACGGAGCCTTGCGGATCAATCAACATCGTTAGCTTGTGTGGCGCATCATCTACCGACTGATATAAATTGACCGGGTCCTTCCAATGCACTTTTATATGTTCAGACTTGCTATCCAGCACTTCGAATAAAGCCATACCATCACTATCACGGAGTAAATTGAAAACATGCTGATCGCTGTCTATACGCCAGCGATAACCGGTTTTATCTATGGTTACTGCTGCGGGAATCGAAATAGGCAGCTGCTCAAGAATGCCCTCGGGTAAAGTACGCTGATTTAATAGCTCCACCCAATCATCAATTTTTTCAGCGGGACATGTAAACGGTAATGGTTGACGCGAAGCGGCCTGAGGGGCGTAAAAGCAATTATCCTGATAATGATAACCCGTGCCATCAGGCTCTTCGATGAAGTAGCCTATTAAGCCGTCATTGAGCTGTTGATATTCACCAATGCGAATCGGAAAACGGACATGAGTAAAGTCATCACTGCTTCGATCGGTTTCAAGAAAAACATCCAGCACACCATTATTTTCCCGCACTTGATAATGCTTAGTCGGGAATATAATTTGCCAACGCCGTTGATCGCGCTCACTCGATTTGAGTTTTATTTGTATGAGTTCATTATCATACGGCAAGCTAAATTGTCGCGTTATAAATGCATGCCGGATAGCCTTAGGATTACGTGTTTCTAAACCACGTAGAAATTCAGCCTGCTCCGATTTAACGAGGCGAAACTGCGCGCGTCTTTGTTTTATAGTTTCCTGATCGCCCTGCTGTGGTCCAACCGAGCGTTGCATGTCTCGCTTAAACGCACTGTCCGATTGATTGACTGCTGGTCGCCCCTTTAACTCAAGATCAACCATCGTCCGCACAATAGCCATTGGCCGACCTATCAACAACGCCTTGCTTTGATGGTGCGAGAAATCTTCTGGCGCAATGGTTTCCAAGGCACTACTCAAAGTATCCATAAAATGCTTGAAGTAGCTGGCTTGTTTACCCAACTGATTTACCATCGTATTCAACCATTTTCGCAAATGGGGGTTTAAGCTTGATTCAGGGTTTTCTATCTCCCAATGCGGTAAAGTACTGCCAGGTGCTTTTTGCCAAACGACATGATCACCTTCCTGACGAATGGCCCCCAGCGCTATACCCTGGTTGTTAAACACCTCAAGAATATTGTCTTCATGATTTGCCATCAACCAACCACATACTGGCGTGTAAGCAGGATGCGCGTTAGTTTCGGCTTCATCCATATTGCTACCCGAAGCATGCTCTGCGGATAACCACCGGAAGTTCAAGCGCGCGGCTTGAACCAAACGTGGCGCCAGATGAATACCTTCGTTTGAATCTTTAAGGCTTAAGGTTTCACTGCGTACAATTTTTGTTTGATTGTCTGCATCGATAATGCGTTTGACCCTACCGAAGGTGTCAATCAGCCGTAGTTGTCGAAGTTTTAATTGTCCAGAACGGATCGGAGTAAAATCATACCCGCGCATCGGTGAGCTGGTATGTCTACCTTGAGTCGCCAAACGAACTGAATCGGTTAACAGTTGTAAGTCTTTAAAACCGATGGGGTCAGTGATAGGTAATTGCAAAATCTGATGGCGCTGCAACAGCCCTTGATGAAAACCGTCTAACGATTGTGACAATGTTTTCGGCCGCGCCTCCAGAAATGCCTTCACTTGATTCAAAGTATCGAGCGTTTTCTGTTTGGCCAGCGACTGTGGCCTAATAGCTTGATCCTCTTTGAACGGCTTAGATTGAGGTTTAGAGTGAGGCAGAGGGTTTTTATTGGCTTCCAGATACTTATCTAATTTATATTGAAGAATGTCGGGCGCCTGGTCAATCAGAATGCAGCTGCCACTATAAAAGCCCGTATCCGCACTGTTAAGTTCAAGATCAGTGTTACTGTTATTACATAGATCAACCGAATTTTCAGGTAAATTAAAGTTACGCCGTATAAAATCATTAGCATAATCTTCCCGAAACGCATCACGATTACTGCCAGCACTAACCGGAGCCATCTCAACCTGCCATTCCATCATGAATGGGTGCCAGGGCTGCTTACGCCAACGCCGCAAGCCTATTTGATCATCCTCTTCTGGATAATACCGGCCACCACCACAACCGTCTTCTTCACTATTTGCCGCGGTAACAGGCTCATCAAATACCTTTAAAACAGCTTCTCTAATCACACCCAATTTTTCCAATAACGCCTTTGAAAGCTCTCGTTCGTCACTTGTCGTTTCAATCCACTGCGTAATCGGAGGGATATCAATATCAGAGATCAATGATGATTTTGTGATATTCGTGATCACTCTACAGGCGTGCTTTCCGTCGGCGTCATCCTTACCGTCGGTACCATGACGCTCTGTGGGTTTGAGTTTTTCGCCTGCTAATAAAACGACAGGATCGGTTGGGCGATAATAACGCGGTGCGTCGATTTCTCGTAATACATAGCGCATTTTCACCTTTTCAGGGTTGGCCAGAGATTGTAGTGGCTCATCACCTCCTTCGTCGCCCTCATAATGCTCGCTTGGGAAAAGCAACCAGTAAAGCTGCCCTAGCTTTATCTGAAACTGTTCAAGCTGCGCTATAGTTGACAGGCTGTCTGCACGTACTTTGATTCGGGAAAACGATGCACTAAGTTCTTTAAAAGGTGCGGTAGGCAGAGCATTAAACTCTTCAAGAAATTTTAAAAAATATTGATTCGTTTCTTTTCGAATGTCAGCATCAAGATGACTAATTTTTAACTCAAATTTTTGTAACAATTGAGTCATATCGTTTGCTATATCAAAAGCTTTGTTGATATCAGTAATCTTCTCAGCAATTTTCGCAGCGATCGCATTTGAATCGGTATAATCAGTCGCAGGTTTAGATGTGATAGGAGAACTACGTGCATCTATTTCAGCGCGCTGCTGGGCATCAAGATTAAAACGCCCATTTGCTGCTTGCAGCCGTTTAAGCATGGTCAAACCCGCACGATCAATAAACTTAGCAATTTCTATTGGATCAGAATACCCCTCAGACATACCTTCAGGCGGACGTAATGCGCGCATATATAACGTCCAATCATGGTATATCTCACAACGCAATGCATCCATGTCATGCTCTGCACGGTCGTATTTCGCTTGAAACTCGTTCAGGTCATTCAACAAGTGGGCAATATAAATCGGCGGTGTGACTTCAGTAGTTGCGTGAATAGTTTCACTGCTTTCTTCGTATGCTGGATCGCGCTCCAGGCGCACTGTCCAAAGAATGCCTGAACGTTCTGCACAAAACCCCTTATTATGGCGCGCCTCAAGGAACTTCGGCCCTAAATCAAGTTGGCGATGTTGAAATCGCTGACCTAAATCTAAAGCCTCTAGTTGTTCTTCGATCAGGGATTTATCAGCGGCTATTTTATCTCCAAGATAGGCCGATAAAGCCTCGCTGGCGGTGTTTCCGATGGCTACATCGACCGCTCCTAATAGACTATCGTCGTTTAAATTTGGGCTTATTCCTTCTACAGGCTTCAATTGAGCATGGTACAGGCTACGTAAAGGGACTAACTCGGCAGCAGGCAAGTCTTGCCATAGTTTTTCACTATCATCCCACTTTTGCGTGATTTTCCAACCAAAATGATTCTCAATCGCTTCATTTTGGATTTCAACATCCATCGCATTAATTTTTTTAGTGATCTGTGCTTCGCTGAACCCGCTGGAGGACAATTCATTGCGCAAACGATCTCCAATCGCCAAACGGGTATGCTTAACCGCCTCGTTTTGCAGGCAGTCTCGCGTTTCAGGCTGGTCAAACCATCCAATCACATCGTACGTTGACGTTTTAAAGTCTTCAAAGGAGATATCCGCATCATAAAAGCCAAAGACACTGCGACAATTAGGGTAAAAAGCTGCGAATGCAGGTTCGCCGTAACCCATAGCGGTGAGGCCCGATTCCACCACTTTATGCCACGCGTTTTTTTTGCCTTTCTCGTGTGCCAGAGCGTTTAAGTATTCGGTCTTTTGGTCACTCGGAGGCAAGCCATCTTTAATTGGCCAATGCCTACCAAGATAGCGGTAAGGCTGTTTATTTACCGAATCTACCCGTGGCGGTATTGGGAAATTTACTTTTTGTGCAAGCTCTTTAGCGAATGCGGCTCTGAGAGATTTTTCTCTGCTTTTACGTTTGGCGGGATCGGTGACTTGATTTAGCCTAGCTAAAATGCCTATTTCCATTTCAGTATCTAGCGGATAAATATAATCACTTTCAACGATCCATTGCTGTTTGCCATTCGCATCCGTTCGTGTCACTAACCAGCGATCAGGGGCGGCGGGAAAGGTTATGCCGTCTTTTGTGCTAACGCCTTGAGTGAGTGCATCAGGTAATGCCCAATGCAGATGCGCACCCTTACCGAGTCTTAAATCTTTATCACGGAATGGCTTAGAGACAATTTCTTCGCTGAGATAAGCCACGTCTGAATTTTGATTATGCTGACCATCAAAAAAAGGTAATTTAGAAAAATCTGCCATGCTGTGCAGGACGACTTCTTCATTCTCGACAAAGAGAGCGTCGAGATGGATGGGGACTAATAGCGCGCCGCTGATGTCAGGCACGTAAGATTTCGCTAGTCATACCGGAGAAACTCCTTGACCTATTTGACGACCACAAAAGAACTCATACTTTTCTTTCTTTGAAGGCATCATGTTTATTATTGTTATCGTCGCAGTGTATCTGAAGAGTATGCACGAGTCCAAATTGTGTCATCAGTAACCTGGACAGCCCAATATCAGAACCAGGATCAGTGATTTTTCAGCTATTCGGCCACGTCCACAGGCCGTCTGATATCACAGTATTTAAAGGAGATACTGACATAATTATTCTTGAAAAAATCGATACTAAATAGACAAAATAACAATAGCTTAGAGACTACTTATAATAAACTAAGCGAACTACAGCTTCGTCTTAACAGATAACATTAAGGCCAGTAATATGGGCAGTCAGGGCAACGCTAAGAAGACCATTTAAAGATACTCACGCAGCAATGGATTTGGCTGATACGAGGGCGCGACTATTTTCAACTTCTCATTAATAACAGCCATCTCGTTAACCCTGATTAGTTTTTCATAACACGCATTTCTCAGACACTCCCTTAGTCTACATACTAAGCATACTTTCAATAAAGCATAACTCAGAGGTTTTAATGGCAGGCCAAGACAGACAAACAACGCTAAGATTTTTATCCGAGCCAGCTGATGTAAACTTCGGCGGCTAAGTTCACGGCGGTGCCGTGATGAAGTGGATCGATCTTGCCGCGTATGCATGCGCAGCAGGCTGGAGTGGCAATTACTGTATCACCGCTTATGCCGGCGGTATCCGCTTTGTTAAACCGATTCTTGTAGGCAATATTGTTGAAGTTGCTGCAAAAGTTATCTATACACGGCGTTCCTCAATTCACATCGGGATTGATGTACGTGCAGGTGATCCTAAAAACCCAGAACGCCACCTGACCACTCACTGCATCGTCATCATTGCCACTGTCGATGATGCAGGCAAACCCACCGACATCCCTGAATGGATCCCCGTTACCGAGCACGACATTCGCCTCAGGGATTCAGCGTTGCGCCTCACGGATATGAGAAAAAGAATTGGCGATGAAATGGAAGCCCATGTGAAATAACCATTCAAGAGCACCCGATAGCAGGTGCTCTTTTCATTTAGATCTGCTATTTAACGGCCGCGGGTTTTGCATCCAAACCCAGCAACCTGTCGAGCGACAAGATTCCCGGACCACGAGCAACAATAACCAATAAGGAAACCGCCCACCATGAGGCAGGATTTATCCAATGATCCCATGTTGGGAATACAGCCAACTGAATAAACAGAGTCATAGCAATAAGCCCTAACGCAGCGAAGCGAGAAAACAAACCGATAATCAGTAATATGGGAAGCAAGACCTCGACAACACCGGCTGACACCGCAAGCCATTCGATCATTTTTACAACGAAGGAGCCTTCGACATACTCAAGTGTTTCCGGGTTGCAAAGCTGCAATGCGCCGGGCCTGACTGGATCAGGACAGAAAAACTCATACATAAACAGGTCGTATTTTTCGACATTAAACTTTAAAAAACCATCCCACTTAGTTAATCCCGAATCAAGAAAGACTTTGGCCACCATAAAACGAAGAAAAAATAGCGCCAGGGGTTCTAAAAACCGCGACAACTGCTGGCCAATCTGCACATAAAATTGTCGTAACTTTGCTAGCATATTCATATTTATTCCTTATTTTCTTATTGTCGGAACTCAAGCATTTCAACGTCTAATAATTCATTTTGTAAGCATGCAGAGAAAACATCGCTGACTTCAAAGTTTTCGTCCACCGCTAATGCGGCATCAAAAGCTTCACCCAGTGGCCTACCTTTGCCCTCCTCCTCGCCCTGCAGAGCCTGCATAAGTGCAACCTCTGCTTTCGACAAAGCGCGGGCCTGTACTGCGCCCCGAGCACGCCAGAACATAACGAAACCAGCAGCCGAGGATTCAGTTTCCTGAGTCCTTTCATTGTTAGGTATTTTTAGTGAAATCCATTCAGACAAGGATCCGCTGCCCACGCGAAGCAACAACACACTGGCATTTAACTTCACCCGAACTTTTTCAAGGTCGTTACCTTGCTCCATCAACCTTGTGACATTCTCTGCCGTTAACGTTTTTTCTGCATCAGCACTCATCAGACTTGTTAACCACGCATAATCCAAGCGTGCAATATCGGGCAGATTGAGCGAGCTCGAGGCCTTGGCTTTAAACGACCGTAACGACAGTTCGGCTGTATCCGGCATCTCTGTCATGTAGTCAGCAAGAAAATCAGGAAAGCTCCGCCCATATCCCACCAAGGTACCTTGTTGTGGTGGAAAGTAATCAACATAGAGTCGCGCGAAGTTTCTGAAGCTCTCACTTCCCAGCAATTTTTGGCACACGGGGAAATTAGCCGCTAGTGCATCAACGCAGCCTTTGTAAAAACCGTTGCGATACACAGCCAGGCGCTTTATATGATCTGAATTTTCGCAAAAGCGCCCCATAGCACTGGCATCACCGCTACGTAAATAGCGGGTAAATGCATCGATATAATGATGCACACTCATTAGCGAAGCTCCTCTTATAAGGTCAGTCTTGCAGGCTCAGTCATGTAGGCTCCGTCTTAGAAGCTCAGATTTAATTTTTTACCTGCACCTGGTCTAAATAACGTTGCGCAGTTTGACGCTCGCTTAGCAGTTCTGCAAACGGTGGTATATTAGCGTCACGTTCAACTAACACTGGCCGATGACCAAATAGATCCAATGCCTGCTCAAGTAATGCCCATACCGAAAGATCGACGGCGGCAGCATGGCTGTCAATTAAGAGAGACTGCCCTAATTCAGGATCAGAATCATGTCCTGCGATATGTAGCTCACCAACCAGCTCGGCAGGAATCTGTGATAGGTAGGCAAATGCATCAATACCGGTATTTTTACTACTGATGTACAAGTTATTAATGTCGATAAGTAAGCCACAACCGGTGCGCCTTGCCGCTTCAACCAGAAACTCAGGTTCATCCATCTCACTGGTAAAATCCAGATAATTACTGGGATTCTCAATTAAAATAGATCGACCAATGCCTGACTGATAACAGTCGATGCCATCAATCAAAGACTGAAGCGCATCATGCGTACGAGGTAACGGCATTAGGTCGGCAAAGTATTGACCGCCTGATCTGGACCAAACAGCATGTTCGGACACCAGTGCAGGCTGAAACTCATCAATCAACGCCCTCACCTGCTTAATATGCGCAGGCATGCTTTGATGATCAGAACCCAGAGACCCTCCGACACCATGAAAACTGAGATCGTAGTGTTGACGAACAGCTCTGAGATAACGTAAACGAGGCCCACCAGCAACAAAATAGTTTTCGGTATGCACCTCAAACCAAAGATCATCACCTATAGAAGTAGCGCCTCCCATAGAGGACCCAGCTAACGCCAAAATATCGTCAAGGTGCTCGGCCTTTAAACCAAGGCCGGCACCCAGATGATCTCCAGCAACGACAGTTTGCTGAGGCAATTGATTAACCTTCAAGTGAACCTGTTCCATTTGGCGTCACAATGAACTCACATGTACCTTTGGGTGCAAATGTCCAGGCGTTAGCTTGAAAGTCGGTTGTGGATGTACCTTCACAACTCGTGCCCGCACCCGCTTTGCAATCGTTCTCACCGGCTAACGCGATACCATAACATTTGTCTTTACGACCACGGATTTCATCGCCCGCTAACCAGCCTTGAACTGTAGCCTGAACTTCAGCAGATGCTGTTTCAGAAACTGTCAGTTGACTGTTAGGACCGGCGACGGCACCCGTGCTTAGCATTGCAGCTGATGCGCCGATTAGTAGTGCTGTAGTCAGACTTGATTTTTTCATTGTTATTGCTCCTGGTTAAAAGATCTTTCTTGTTTTTGTTTACATGTTTAACACATCTGATATTGCTTACTGTAAAGACTGAAACTGAAACAAAACTGAAAACAGCAAATATAATAACGCCTAACGGATCAATGTTCACTTTGCTGCTTTTTTGCTATGCTCCGCTCTCCTGTTTAACGGGCTGCCAAAATGGCTTCCCAGCATTAAAAATGAGTGATTGCCATGAGCAAATACTGGAGTGAAGCGATCCAGAGTCTGACCCCTTATGTACCGGGTGAACAGCCAAAGGGGAGCAATATTATTAAACTGAATACCAATGAAAATCCGTTTCCACCCTCTCCAATGGTGATTGAAGCGATCCATCAGTTTGATACTGACCGACTACGACTTTATCCTGATCCTGACTCGTCAGCGCTTAAGCAATCACTGGCTGATCATTTCAATGTTAAAACCGAACAAGTATTTGTAGGCAATGGTTCTGACGAAGTATTAGCGCATACTTTTATGGCTTTCTTTCGCCAACCTGACCCCCTATTGATGCCCGACATCTCTTACAGTTTTTATGATGTGTACGCCAACCTGTACGGCATCGACGTCAAGCACATCCCTTTACAAGACGACTTCTGTATTGCGCTGGATGACTACTCAGAAGCGAATGGCGGTATTATTTTCGCCAACCCAAACGCCCCGACAGGCAGAGCATTAACACTGGATCAAATAGACGTCCTGCTGCAACGTAACACTGAATCCGTTGTCGTCGTGGATGAAGCATATGTGGATTTTGGTGCAGAAACAGCCATCAAACTGGTAGAACAATACTCAAACCTATTAGTCATCCAAACACTGTCTAAATCTCGCTCTTTAGCCGGAATGCGGGTCGGTTTTGCTATCGGTAGCGCTGAACTCATCGATGGTTTAGAGCGTGTCAAAAATAGCTTCAACTCATACCCTCTGGATATGCTCGCCCAAGTGACTGCCACTGCCGCCATTAAAGACGTTGCGTATTTTACGCAAACCACACAGCAGATCATTAAAACACGGGAATGGACAAACGAGCAGCTATTAACGCTGGGCTTTAAGATCATCCCATCAAAAACCAACTTTGTGTTTGCCTCACATCGCTATATTGAAGGGGCTGAGCTAATGGGATTTTTACGAACTCATCAGATTCTGGTCAGGCATTTTAGCCGCCCGGGCATTGACAACCACTTGCGTATTACTATCGGAACAGAAGAAGAGATGCATGCAATGATTAATTGCCTGAAGCGTCATCCTGATATCATTTCTATGTGATAAACGCGCCTCGTTTGTAAAAAACGGGGCGCGCATCCATACCTCATTAACTCAGAGGAATTTTCAACTACAATTCGGCCCATATCAGCTATACGGATGCCTTTCTCATACACTCTTTTAATACAACAATGTGTTTCCTTGCTGTATCAGATACTACTGTTAAAATTCTTTTTTAATTTCAGGAATGCCAATTGTGACAGAGTCTAATCGCGGCTTACTACTTGCCCTGTTCTCCTACTCCATATGGGGCAGCTTTGCCGTGTTTTTCAGTCTGTTAAAACACATCCCTGCTACTGAAGTCCTACTCCACCGCATTATCTGGTCATTTATTTTTGTCGCTATCATCCTGACACTGACCCGCCACTGGGCCCGCGCAAAATCCGCACTGCTAAACCGACGTCTGGTATTAGCCTTATTTTGCTCATCTCTACTTATTGGAGCCAATTGGTGCCTGTATATCTGGGCGGTTAGTGTTAATCGTGCAGTAGAAGCCAGCCTCGGCTACTTTATCAGTCCGCTGATTGCGATCTGTTTAGGCGTTATTGTCTTTAAAGAATCACTGGCCGTTTATCAAAAAGTAGCAATTTTTCTGGCGACATGCGGTGTTGGCTACAAAATCATAGGGATTGGTGAGTTCCCATGGATTTCACTATCTTTGGCGATCAGCTTTGGCCTTTACGGACTGATACGTAAACAAACACAAGTGGATACCGTCACCGGCCTGATGCTGGAAACCATACTTTTACTCCCCTTTGCTACGGTTTATTGGGTCTGGTTATTGATACAGGGTGAGCAGCACTTCAGCATGACTTTGGACGGCCTGCTCCTTATACTTGCAGGTGTTCTTACCGCATTACCTTTACTGGCTTTTTCGGCAGCGGCTCATAGGTTAAGCCTGACATTACTTGGCGTTATTACTTATCTTGCGCCGACACTTCAGCTATTAAGCGCCGTGCTCATTTTAGGCGAACCTTTTGATAAAGGTGATTTTGTGACATTTTCGCTGATATGGATCTCGTTACTGATCTTTTCAGGAGGGGCAATCTGGCGCCGTAGAAGAACGCCAGAAAGTATCGTTTGATAACTTATTTTAATACGCACTTGATAAGCTGATAGGTTTTTAGCTGCTTATTAACATCAGGGCTCACCTTCCACCCGGTTGGCACCACTTTGTTTAGCGACAAACAGGTTCTCTTCTGCTCGCTTCAAGATACTTTCAGGTGTATCTTTGGCATCACGCAATGTAGCGGCTCCAATACAGACAGTAAAACTCAGGCCGTCTTCAGCGTCATCTGAACCACATAAAACCTGCTGCTCAGCCGCCAATTTACGCACACGCTCTGCCGCCAGCAACGCCTGTTCCCGGTTAGTTTCCGGTAAAAACATCACAAAGCGGTCATCAGAAAAACGGGCAAAAAAATCTGCGGTACGCTGAAAGCCATGCATCGCTTTTACAAACTGCTGTAATACTTTATCTCCGGTATCCCAATCGTATTGATCATTGATCTGCCTGAAGTTATCAATATCGATCAACAAAAATGAACATACCCCATCATATCGCAGTGCCTGAGCAATCGAGTGGTCAAGAATAGTCAGTAATGAGCGGCGGTTATATGCACCGGTTAATGGATCACGTTGCGCCTGATTAAATAACTTTTGTTGATTACGCCTGGAAACTGACACATCACGCGCAACCCACATCAGCTCAGTTTCATCGACAGCAACCAAGGTTGTATCCCAGGTTTGGGCAGTGGTTAATCCAAGTTCACGCCAGTGGAAAGCATGCTCTGGTTGCATCGACAGTGTTAGCTTTTGCGGCTCCCCGCTTTCCAATGCTTTTTTCGTCATGGCAGCAATATGGCCGGCAACTTCATCAGGGAATAATGCAGTAAAGGTTCTTGAAATCATTGCTTCGGGCTTCAGCCAACCGGCACTGCCGGCACTCACTTTTTTTATGTCTCCGGTACTGCTAAAACGCACGACTATCTGATCTATAGCCGCTAATAGACACTCAAAACGACGCAAATGCCGTCCTTCAGAGTCCGTCATGTCACTCTCCCTAACAGTAATTACTTGTTAAAAGTTATAGCACAGCTGAAGCGACTTATTATCTGAATTGTGAAATAACCTAAATATATATTCGTTAAGAGGCACTTGCGCATGACTGATAGCACATCTGCAGCACGCATATTACTTAATAAAGCGCCTGACAAGGCGAGCAGAATCACCGAACAGGTCTAATGAATAATGGATAGGATGCATATCCAGGCAGTCCAAAAGAGATGAAATATCTTCGGGTTTCCCTTTAAAACTGGCATCCAGCAATATGCAGCCCTCACCTTCAATATTTAGCTGAATATTCTTATGCTTGAGCGCATCGTCATCTTCATCAGAAAACGTTAGCTCCCACCCACAGGACAGGAGCGCCCCGACCAACAACTGTCGTTGTAATTGAGTATTTAACGTACCTAATAAACGATATACCTGCATCAGAACTCCTGCGTTACTTTTGCTTTTGCTGCTTTTGCTGCTGTTCGTCTAACTGGCGCTGACGCTCCAGGCGCTTCGCTTCACGGCGCTCCTGCATGGTCAAAACAGCCGCTTCACCTATATGCTCCTCACCACGCTCCATGGCTAGCTGCATCTGTTTTTCTCGCTGTGCAAACCGCTGCATTTGCTCATCGGTGTGCTTACCAAAGCAATAAGGACAGCTAACGCCTGAAACGTACTGCTCGCTATTTTTGTCTGCTTCGGTAATCGGCATACGACATGCGTTGCACTGATCGTACTGACCTTTTTCAAGCTGATGATTCACCGTAACCCGGTCATCAAAAACAAAACACTCACCTTCCCACAACGATGCTTCCTGCGGAACTTCTTCCAGATACTTCAGAATTCCGCCTTTAAGATGGTATACCTCATCAAACCCTTGCTCTTTCAGGTACGCCGTTGATTTCTCACAACGAATCCCACCCGTACAAAACATTGCTACTTTTTTCTGTTTAGCCGGATTCATATGCTGCTTTACATACTCAGGAAACTCCCGAAAGCTTTCTGTCTGCGGGTTGACAGCATGCTGAAAAGTACCTACTTGCACCTCATAATCATTACGTGTATCCACCAGCACTACATCAGGATCACTAATTAATGCATTCCAGTCCTTAGGCTCTACATAAGTGCCCACCACTCTTTTAGGGTCAATCCCTTCCACGCCAAGCGTTACAATCTCTTTCTTAAGCTTCACTTTAGTGCGCTTAAACGGCTGGCGCTCATGTAACGATTCCTTGTGATCAATATCTGCCAAACGCGCATCAGACTTCAACCAGGCAAGCAATGCATCAATCGCTTCTCGCGTACCGGAAACCGTGCCATTGATACCTTCCCGGGCCAATAACAGTGTCCCACGCACAGCATTGCTCTTCATCACATCATACAAGGGCGCACGCAGCTCCTGATAATCATCCAGAGCAACAAACTTATACAGGGCACACACCACAGTGTGAGACATAATGATTCTCCCAATTAAACTAAAACGACGAGGGATTATACGTAAATCCTGATTAACTGTCGCTGATTGACGCGCATACGGCCCATGAATAAATTTCTATCAGACCCTTCTCTCTAACCCTTAACTCTAGACCCTGATCTCTGCAACTGAGATGATACGCCTGTTATAGTACTTTATTACTTGCGAAGAGATTTCACATGAAAACACCGATGCTTTGCGCTGTTTTAATCAGCGCATCAATCGCTACGATATCCGTTAACACCTTTGCGACAGACAGCATTCCCTTTAATGGCGGAAAATGGGAAATTACCAGTCAGGCAACAATGCCGATGTTGCCCCAACCTATCATCAATACCAATATCGAGTGCATCAACGAAGACACCATCAGCGCAGATCGCTTTGCTAAACAAACCCGTGGCAACTGCACAGCAACCGATGTAAATGCTTCCGGGCAACATATAAAATGGAAAATGAGCTGTAATGTGCAAGGCAATCCCATGACAGGCTACGGTGAGATGCAGGCAAATGAGACCCAATTAAAAGGAAAAGCAACGATAGCGATGTCTATGCAAGGATTAATGATGGAGATGAATACGGCATGGAAGGGTAAGCGTCTGGGCGACTGCAACTAAATGGCCGACTTCAATTAATAGCTAAGCAACGCCCCACTCAGGGATGCACATACCAGCTTTTCTGAGTGCTCAAACCTGATATATTTAAATCAGGCTTAGCTAATCTGACAGAATTAATCCAATCATAAGGCTAATTATTCAGTGCTACAAATATCCACCCACATCATGATTCAAGATGAAGAAATTGAAATGATACCCATTCGTGCCCAAGGCGCGGGAGGGCAAAACGTCAATAAAGTATCCAGCGCTATCCATCTACGCTTTGATGTGACTGCCTCCTCTTTACCCGACTATTACAAACAACAGTTACTCAATCTGAACGACCAGAGAATCAACAAAGAAGGCATTATTGTCATTAAAGCCCAGCAGTTCCGTACTCAGGAGAAGAACAAGGAAGCGGCTTTAGAGAGACTACTCGAACTGATCAAAAGCGTGACAACACCACAAAAAATACGTAGGCCGACTAAACCAACAAAAGGGTCTAAAACCAGAAGACTCGATAGTAAGAATAAGCGCGGAAAAACCAAAGCAATGCGCGGCAAAGTGACCGACTAGAGAGCTATTAACCAGAGCGCTAAGCGCCCAGCATATAGCCCTGGGCATCAGAATTTTCAGAATCGGTAATAGAGTCCAATGCTTTTTCGAGCCACTGGCCTGTCTCGCCGCGCAACCAGGAAGCAGATAACTCATTTTGTAATAACGCAGCCCAGTCTGTGACCTTCATTCTCGCAGGAATACTCAGGCGATGAGGCAGGTGCTTTAAAATCGAGTACACTTCGAAAGGAATTTTAAAATCCCTGAACTGCCTGCGCGCAAAAAGCTCCAATTGACGGCCAGTGCAACGGGCAGGAACAATGCCTTTAGCGGCTGCCACCTGCATCCAGGGATCAATCCCCCGAATACCCAGCTCTTCATGAGCTAATGGAAAAATCCCGTACAGGTTAAATGCACGCAGATAAATCTGACGCAGGTAAGCATCGTAGCACTGGTTTTCAATAGCTTCCAAACGATCCATACCACTCATATGCTGCACATCAAGTGATGCAGCGGCTAAAGCATAAGAGCGCCCTAATATAGCCACCTCCATCAGATCATCACTCTCTTTTCTAATCCAGTGACTGATCGGACGCTCATGACGCCACAAGTTTGTCAGAAAGGCTTCATTGAGTTCAAAAGTCACATTCAAGTCAGTAACAACGCCACCAACACCCAATCGCACCGTAATAAGATCAGTTTTGATACTCCCCAACAAGGCCTCGATAACACGCCCGGCACGCTCATGAAAAATGACATAGTCATCAGCATGAAGATCAATACTTGCTTCAGGGAAATTAAGCACCTGCACCAGATCTGGCACAGACCACTCAGCCAGCAAACGCAATTCGGCTTCTGTAACAACGTCATTTATTTTGCTTTGAGGATTTAACAAGCTAACAGTCTTTGTTTTGCTCGATAAACCTTTCTGTATACCTTCATCTGCGAAAATTGGCATTTGATAACAGTGGTTCAACACTAACATACAAAGTATCCCCACTTAGTTCGCTGATAAGAATCAACATGAGCAAAACCACTTCCTTGTAACTCCAACATTTGACGACACCTCTATCCATGAGTGAATCGCTGAATTTAATTTACTGACTTATGTAGCATTATAGCTACAGATTCAGCCAATGTTAAGTTGTTTAAACCGAGCCAACATCAACTCTGGACATTATTTTATTCAACACCCGCGACGCTGCAACCATGCCGAATGTTGCCGTCACAACACTAGCTGCACCAAAGCCAGCATCACAATCCAGCCTGGTCTGGCCATCAGCGATTATTTTCCGGGCACAAACCGACCCATCAGGTTGTGGGTAGCGGAGCTGCTCCGTGGAGTAGACACACTCAATACCAAACTTTTTAGCGTTTTTATTAAACCCATAATGGCGTCTTAATACAGAACGCACCTTAGCTGCCAAAGGATCATTATAGGTTTTAGAGAGGTCGATCACGCTTACACATGTCGGATCCAACTGCCCACCAGCGCCCCCCACCGTCACTATAGGGATTTTAAAACGCTTGCAAAATCCAATAAGCGCTGCTTTATCCTTAACACTATCGATAGCGTCAACCACATAATCAAAACAGTCCCGGATCAATTCAGGAATGTTCTCTCGATTAACGAACGCATGCTCTTCATGCACAAGACACTCCGGATTGATCAAACGAATGCGTTCGGCCATCACTGCAATTTTAGATTGCCCGATAGTGCCATCCAGTGCATGAATCTGTCGGTTAATATTAGTTTCACAGATATCGTCCTGATCAATCAGCGTAATTTCGCCTATGCCTGACCGCGCCAATGCCTCTGCCACCCATGAACCCACACCGCCAATGCCGATCACGCATACATGAGACTCTCGAAAACGATCTACGCCTTCGACACCATAAAGACGGCGCGCCCCGCCAAAGCGATTATCAAATGAAGACACTATTCAACCTTCTGTCAATACGACTATATCAGAGCTCGTCTTCCGTTAATTCGGTAAAGACCTGCTCACCACACTTGTTACAAGTGCCTTCTACAAAAATAGTTCCATCAAGCAGATACTCAAGCGGTGTATGCATCCCTAAATCCGCTGCTTGACAATTATCACACCATGTTTGATCCAGAAAAGCTTGCTGCTCTTCTTCATCACGTGCGGAAAAATCACGGTCGGTTCTTTGATCATCTGTAGACATATTATTTATTCCTGGCGCTTCATAAGCACATTACTTAACGAGACTTATAATTAAAAAAATGTAACCGGATGATTAGGAACGCTATTTACGCCCTGTTAATGAACAGGGCTACCAGCCCATTTCCTGTTTAATAAAAGGAATGGTAACTTTTCTTTTGGCCATCAGGGACGCCTTATCCAAACGATCAAGCATAAGGCACAAATCATTCATACTGCGGCTGGCATGATGTACCAGATATTTAGCAACATCTTCAGCCAGATCTATACCGCGAATTTTTGCACGTAGTTGTATCGCCTGTACTTTATCATCATCATTCAGCGCCGCTACGTTAAAAACAGCACCCCAGCTTAAACGAGAAACAAGATCGGGTAGCTGAATTTCAAGCTGTCTCGGCGCTGAGTTTGCTGCCACAATCAGCGTATTCTGTTCTTGGCGAATTCGGTTATACAAATGAAACAACGCCTCTTCCCATTCAGGCTTTCCGGAAACCGCCTCCACGTTGTCGACGCATATCAGATCGAGATGCTCCATACCTTCAAGAATTACCGGGCTTAAATTTAGCAGCTCATTTAATGGCAGATAGACCGCCGTTAGCTTACGTGGCTCTGCTGCATGACACGCCGCCTGTAACAGATGAGAGCATCCGGAACCTTGCGCCCCCCAAATATACAGGAAAGACTCTCCCTCCCTTACCGCTGCCTGACGAAGCATCGCACAAACAAGACCATTACTGCCTATTTGGTAATTCTCAAATCTTGCATCATCCCTGAGGGAAACACCAAGCGGAAGCTGTTGTGGCGCATTAGCGCTTTTCATTAACGTCTATATCCTGTGCTTGCGGTAATTCATCTTCAATTTGCTCTGCCAACGCCTGAGGACCATATAAATGACTGTTTTTATAACCATCATGAACGTGGCGCAAAAATACCATAATTACAGCCGCCACCGGAAGCGCAATTAACACGCCAACAAAGCCAAATAGCTGCCCGCCTGCCATAATAGCAAAAATCACTGCAACTGGATGCAAACCAATTTTATCGCCAACCATTAATGGTGTTAACACCATACCTTCCAAAGCCTGGCCCGCACCAAATACGGCCGCCACCCACATCAGGATTATCGGATCGTGAAACTGAAGATATGCAGCGACCCCTGCAGCAAAGATCCCAACAATAAACCCCATATAAGGAACAATACTAGCCAGTCCGGCTAACATTCCTATCAACAAAGCTAAATCCAGACCCACCAACCACAATCCAACGGCATACACACAACCAAGCGCCAACATAACCAGCAACTGCCCTTTGATAAAAGCGCCCAGGACTTCATCACTTTCTTTTGCCCAGCGCGACACGATAGGCTCAACATTACGCGGCAACAGATGCGCAATTTTTTCCATCATGACATCCCAGTCCCGTAAAAGATAAAATGTCACAACAGGTATCAATAACAGGTTAGCAATCCACCCGACTACCGCTAAGCCTGAGCGCGTAAGCCCGGACGCAACCTGCGCCATAATGTCCCCGGTTTTTTCCCAGTGACTGGCGATAAGATTTTTAAACGACTGCAAATCACCGAAGGAAACGCCATCGCCCAGGTACGCCTGGATGGCAGGGACAGCCTTTTCCTCAAACAAAGCAATAACCGCTGGCACCTGCTTAATCATTACTTGAATCTGATGACTCAGCTTAGGTATGAACAGCAACACCAGCAAGGTAACAATAGTTGTCAGAATAACGAATACAATCACGACCGCCGAGGTTCGTGACACCCCCGCCACTTCAAGCCGGTCGGCGAGCGGATCTGTTAAATAAGCCAACAGAGCCCCCACCAGAAAGGGTGATAATATAGGCCCTAATAAATACAGCAACACACCAACAACAATAATTATCAGCAGCATAAACAAACGCTGCGAAGTAATAACATTTTCCATTAAAGCTACTTTCCTCGTGTTCCAATCCAGCGCCAGCGTAGAGATATAGCATCCCCATCCTGTAAAAGCCGCATCAACATCATTCTGCTATCCAGGCTCAAGACCTGCGTGAGCGCAGCAACCTTTAATGGGCTTTGCAAGGATAGAGTTAATACTTCATGACTCATAGAAACGACTTCCACATGATAAATGGAAGACAATGACAGGACATACTCCATAATTGCCGCATAGTCTGCCACATTTTTAATACTTGTCACGGTTATCTGCAGAGTATTCAGGTTGATTGCGCCCTCAGCTACCACCTTAATTCCCGAAGACTCAATCCACAATTGAAAAACGGACGGCAGCTCATCAACAAACCTTCCTTTAACGGAGTGCCATGGCGACTTATCAAGATCAGGCAAACGCCATACAAAGCGATTATCTGAATCGATCGATACAATAACAACCCAAGCTTTTCCATAGGCTTGTGAGCGGTAACGGATACGATCCGAGAGCCTTTCATTGCCTTTTTTCGACTTCCGGCCCTGATCAAATACAACATCGGCAGGAAACGCAAGAGCAGCGGCATGTTCCAATATTACTTTTTTATAACCGATAAAGGTTTCGTTATCGACATCGGCGAGCAGCCAAATCAGCAATTTAGGCCGGTACTTACCTAACGGCTTGATTCCATGCCCTAATAACAGCGAATTAATAGCCTCCGGCTCGAACTGCAACACTAAACGTTGGGCAAGATAGTCATTTCTTTGAGTATCCGTGACAACCTCACGAGTAGATTCAAGATGAAACTCACGTAGGTAGCGCGATACCCCTGAGGATAACTCATCAACGACAGCAGCAGCCTCCGGCGATCCGCTAACCTTTATCATTACCTGCTTCATTCCCGATTTAATCAGATCAGGGCCAGGCAGCGCAAAGCTTTTGGCAACTAACTGCTCACTTTGGTAAAGATGTTCAACAGACTCAGCCCTTAAGTGCGTTGCGCTCAGCACTGAGCAGACGACAATAAACAAGTTCATCAGATATTTAACGTTAAGCACTCTCAATAATACACCCGATAAGACACCCGATAAGACACCCGATAACACAAGCAAAAACACAGCCGGTGGGTAAATCAAACTGAAAACATTAACATACAATAGCCGCCACTCGCGCAACCTGTTAGAATGCTGCGCATATTTTTTCACCTGTTATTTCATCCTGCTTGGAAGGTTGCATTGCATGTCTACTGGTTCTGACCAAACATCCCTGAGTTACAAAGACGCTGGCGTTGATATTGATGCGGGTAACGCATTAGTTGATCGAATTAAAAGCATTGCCAAACGCACAGCACGCCCTGAGGTTATGGGCGGTCTGGGCGGTTTTGGCGCACTGTGCGAAATCCCGGCAGGATACAAACAACCTGTGCTGGTTTCTGGTACAGACGGCGTCGGCACAAAGCTTCGTCTTGCAATGGAGTTGCAGAAACACGACACCATTGGTATTGATTTAGTCGCCATGTGCGTCAATGATCTGGTAGTCGCGGGTGCTGAGCCCCTCTTCTTTCTTGACTATTACGCGACCGGCAAACTTAACATTGATATGGCTGCTGATGTTGTCGAAGGTATCGGCAAGGGCTGCGAGTTATCGGGTGCAGCACTGGTGGGCGGCGAAACGGCTGAAATGCCGGGTATGTATGAAGGCGACGATTACGATCTCGCCGGTTTCTGCGTCGGCATCGTTGAGAAATCTGAAATCATTGACGGCAGCAAAGTCAGCGTTGGCGACAAACTGATTGGCCTGGCCTCTTCCGGCCCACACTCAAACGGCTACTCGCTGATTCGTAAAATCATCGAAGTGTCCGCTGCGGACATGGAGCAGGATATTGAAGGACGCAAGCTCAGAGACGCACTGCTTGAACCTACCCGCATCTATGTGAAATCGGTTCTCAACCTGATCAAAAACGGCCAGGTTAATGCACTCTCTCACATCACAGGTGGCGGCTTACTGGAAAACATTCCTCGCGTCCTGCCAGCGAATGCAAAAGCAGTCATCGATACCAACTCCTGGACCCTTCCCGGCGTATTTCAGTGGCTGCAATCTGCCGGCAACGTTGAATCCCGCGAAATGTACCGCACTTTCAACTGCGGTGTAGGCATGGTTATCTGCGTCCCTGCTGATCATGCAGATACAGCACTATCGCTGCTACAAGCCAGCGGCGAAAATGCCTCGATTATTGGCCATATCGACGCAGCAGAAAATGGCGAAGAGCAAGTTGAGCTGATCGCCGCGGAGTAAAGCAATGTCCCTGAAACGGATTGTAGTACTGATTTCGGGAAGTGGCTCTAACCTGCAAGCGATTATCGATGCAATCGAATCTGGCCGCATACACGGCCAGATCGTTCAGGTTATAAGCAACAAAGCGGATGCATACGGACTGGTACGAGCAGCCAATGCCGGCATTCCAACCTGCCATATTGATCACAAAGCCTATGCTTCGCGCGAGGAATTTGATGAAGAGATGCGTCGTACAATCGACTCTCAGCAAGCCGACCTGGTAGTACTTGCCGGTTTTATGCGCATCCTTTCGTCTGCATTTGTAGAGCATTATTCTGGCCGTATGTTGAATATCCACCCTTCGTTACTCCCTAAATACAAAGGCCTGCACACACACCAACGCGCGCTTGCTGCAGGTGACTGTGAACACGGATGCACGGTACATTTTGTTACCGAAGAACTGGATGGAGGGCCTCTCCTTGTACAAGCTATCGTCCCGATTATCGACAATGATAATGAACTCAGCTTACAAAACAGAGTGCACGCGCGCGAGCATATCGCCTATCCACTTGCCATCGAATGGATCTGTGCTGACCGGGTTCGGTTTGAAGCAAGTGGCATCTATCTGAATGATGAACTTTTGCCCGCCTGCGGCTTCAGATTAGGGTACGAGGCTTAAACCTGCTTTAAAGGAAATCAACTATGCCATCATTTTTCCAGGGACTAATGTGTCAGGGTATTGCAACATCTGCCCTGCTTTTATCCTTAACAGCCCACGCCGGCGATACGCCGCCAATCACCCCTTTTAAAGCTATTTATACGTCCGAGTGGGATGCGGGAATCGCACTAAAGGGAGAGGTGGAACGCTCACTTACCAACACCACTGACGGACAATGGCTGTTTCGTACTTACGCCAGTGCGATGATTGCCTCCCTAGAGGAAAGAAGCACTGTCACATTTAACCAATCTCAGGTAGTTCCGCAAAACTACCACTACAAAAAGCTGGTATTAGGAAAAAAGAAAGAGGTCAGGCTTGCTTTTGACTGGCCCGCCATGAGTGTCCACAATTATGTTGATGACAAACCATGGAAGATGGACATTTCTGAATCGACCCAAGACAAACTTAGCTATCAGCTACAGATGCGTATGGACCTGAAAGCAGATAAGAAAGGCCCTCTGCGCTATAAGATAGCAGATGGTGGCCAGATGAAAGATTACGACTTCAACATTATAGGCCATGAAAAAATACAATCACCCATAGGCGAGTATGACACCATCAAAGTAGAGATGGACCGGGGACCTGACGCCTCTCGCGAAACCTATATCTGGTACGCCCCGGCGCTCGATTATATGATTGTCAAACTTAAACAGATCGAAAGCGATGGCAAAGTCTATGCCTTACAATTGAAATCAATGGAAACATTCTGACATGTCCAAAACTAATGCTGACACATTATATAACTGGCTTCTGGAACAAGAACTGACAGGTGACGATGATCGCCGCTTTTACTCTAGCTACCTGCTCGGTCACGTCAGCCTTGCTATAGCGGATACGGAAGAAAATCCGCAGCAGTTCTACGAGCGCCTAACCCAAGGCCTGGAATCTACACTACCTGAAGATAAACTTTCAGAAAAAGATATTGAAGGCATTCACGCCTTACTAGCCGAGGCCCTCAGGTAACTGTCAGTATTTTATTGTGCATCGCACAATACGGGCGTAAACTTTAGTCTGAGTTTTTCGACTATTGGAGCTAACTAATGAGCAAGACATTTACGGGCATCACTAATGACGATCGCCGCATTCAAGCTGAACTTCAGGCAATGGGCGCATTTGACAACCCTGAAGAAAAGCAGGCTTCGTCAATCGCACAAATGTTTGGTGCTATCGGTCAATTTGCAGAGTGGATGCGCTGGAAAGGCGAAGTAGGTGTTTATGGTTGTCGAGTTGGCGCATCGCACGCACGCCGCCAGGAAACAAAGCACTTAGCCTAGCGTAATACATAACTGCAGCTAATAATAACCGCTAGCTGCAGTTTTTACTCCATCATTTTAAGATCCACACCTAACGCCACGGATCTTTTCTGCATAGCATTGTTAATCATATCATCCCTCAAAGTACCGTTTCGTTTGGTAATCTGAAGTATATGCTCACACTGCTCACGCTGCTGCTTCTGGATATCGATCATAACCGACTGATTCGTCCACGCCATTGCCGCTTTTCGACTATTCACATAATCCTCTGCAAAGCTCTGCAGTGAAAATAACTGCTTCGGCTCAAACGTCTGGTTCATCTGTCTGATAAAAATATCTGTCAGCAACATCGCAGATGTCGACTGACGAAATACATACCGTTTATTCAGACCAGGCCAATTACTGTTGATGACTGTTAAGGATGCCTCATCCCCCTCCTTCTCCATATTATGCAGTAATGCGTACACACCATCATAAAACCCAGAGCATCGTGCCCCAACAGCAGACGCCAGGCGCATCTGCTCCAACCCAACGCTGTTCTTTTCAGCTGATTGCGACACTGCTGGTATTAAGACAAGTATCAACACAGGCATCAAAAAAGCCCGGAGCGAGCAGACAAGCAC
>NZ_JBFIIH010000007.1:0-61640 GCF_041601355.1 Neptunomonas sp. | reverse complement strand
TGCCAGAATACCCAGCACCATAAAGAAACCAACCATAATTTCAATCCATCGCATACGCATTTTTTATAAATCTCCGAACATCAATGCGGTTAAAATAAAATCCAATGCCAACACAGCCAAAGACGAATAAACAACCGTCCGAGTAGTTGCCTGGCTAATGCCTTCTGACGTCGGCACGCAATCATATCCCTGAAAAACGGCTATCCAGGTCACTACCACCCCGAACACAAGGGCCTTAATGACGCCATTGAGCACGTCTTCTGAAAAATCGACTGAATTCTGCATATTCGACCAGAAAGAACCCTCAAAAATACCCAGCCACTCAATACTCACCAACGCGCCACCAAAAACGCCAACCATGGCGAATATAACGGCCAGGATAGGCATTGAGATAAAACCTGCCCACAACCTCGGGGCCAGAATACGCCGCAATGGGTCAACGCCAATCATTTCAAGACTCGACAGCTGCTCCGTCGCTTTCATCAGGCCAATTTCAGCCGTTACCGCAGAGCCTGCCCGGCCGGCAAACAGCAATGCAGTCACCACCGGCGCCAGTTCACGCACCAGACTTAATGCAACCATCTGGCCAACGGCTTGCTCTGATCCATAATCAACCAGAATTGTGTAGCCCTGCAGACCCAGCACCATGCCAATAAACAGCCCGGATACGATAATAATAACCAGCGATAAAACGCCGACAAAATAGATCTGCTTAAGCAATAACGGAAACATCACCACGGGATCTGGCCTGGCTACTAAGGATTGCCACAATAAGCCTCCCGCGCGCCCCGCGCCTGCCAGCCGATCAAGCCCCAAACGCCCCAATGAGGCAATCTGATCAAGCATTACCACTCTCCTGTGAAAAAAGATCCGTGAGCATATCATCCGTCGAAAAATGGAAAGGAACAGGACCATCAGGCAACCCTCGCATAAACTGCTGCACCTGTTCTGTTTTATTATTCAACAACTCTTCAGGTGTCCCTGAAGCAATAACACGCCCATCTGACAGAAGAAAAATATAGTCTGCAATACTCAGGGTTTCCTGAATATCATGGGAAACAATGATACTGGTATGACCTAAGGCCTGATTAATCTGACGTATCAATTTGACCAGCACACCCTTTGCGATAGGGTCCTGCCCGGTAAAAGGCTCATCATACATAACAAGATCAGGATCCAGGGCTATCGCTCTGGCAAGGGCAACACGCCTCGCCATCCCTCCGGATAACTCACTCGGCATTAATCCCCTGGCCCCGCGTAATCCAACAGCCTGCAGCTTCAGCAAGACAATATCTCGGATCATGTCTTCCGGCAGCTCTGTGTGGACTCTTATAGGAAACGCGACATTCTCAAAGACACTCATATCCGTGAATAACGCGCCACTCTGAAACAGCATGCCCATTTTTTCACGCAACAGGAATAATCGCTGACGAGATATCTGATGCACATTCAGTCCATCAACTTTAATAGAGCCAGCATCAGGTCGTAACTGACCACCGATTAACTTCAGCAGCGTAGTTTTACCTGTACCTGAAGGCCCCATGATAGCGCTTATCTTGCCACGGGGAATTTGCATATCCACTGAGCGAAATATTTGCCGAGATCCACGACTAAAACTCAACCCCTCGATATCGATAATGGACTCAGAACCTTTGTTCATCGACATATAATTTAAAACCTGTTCCCTGCTAATGAGGAATTTTAGTGAATCGTTTTATGCGTATTAAAATACAGCGGCGCACTATACCATCCGAAGAACAAAACATGAACAGAACTTCCTTTTAACTTGCACCATTTTTTGGTTCTGATTTAATAGGTCGCTTTTAATCAGCGAGCACAATAAACACTATGTTAGTTCCGATTTTATCCATCATCGCCGGACTGATTATTTTAGTCTGGAGTGCTGATCGCTTCGTGATCGGTGCGGCGGCAACCGCCAAAAATTCGGGAATGTCACCGATGCTGATCGGTTTAACGATTGTTGCTTTTGGTACATCCGCACCCGAAATCTTAGTGTCTATCATGGCCTCTATCAGCGACTCAGGCAGCTTAGCGGTGGGCAACGCGCTAGGCTCTAACATCGCCAACATCGGTTTAGTATTGGGTATCACTGCCTTAATCGCACCTTTACCTGTTAAATCAGCCGTTTTACGTAAAGAAATTCCACTATTGCTAGGCATCACCCTGTTAGCAGGGGCAGTACTGATCAATTTAAATATCAGCCTTGTCGATGCAATCCTGCTATTTTGCTCTCTGATCGGCTGCTTAGTGCTGTTTGCCAGGTTCCAAAAAAACAGCTCGCCGGACGACCAGCTTAACGATGAAGCAGAAGAGATCCCTGAGATGAGCACCCCTAAAGCGCTTTTCTGGCTTTTCCTGGGTCTTACATTACTCATCATCAGTTCTCGCATACTGGTGTGGGGTGCCGTCGATATTGCAACGCAATTGGGTATATCCGAACTGGTCATTGGCCTCACGATCGTTGCTATTGGCACAAGCCTTCCAGAATTGGCCGCCTCTGTTGCCAGTGCATTGAAAAAGCACCACGATATTGCATTAGGTAACATCGTCGGCTCAAATATTTTCAACCTTGCAGCCGTGATGGCCATACCTGGCTTCGTTAATCCGGTTGCGCTCGACGCCATCGCATTTAATCGTGATTATCTGGTGATGCTGGGCATGACGGTAGCACTGATTGTCTTCTGCCTTCTGCAACGCCCCGCTAGCATTAGCAGACTGGAAGGCGGCATACTAACAGCTTCGTATGCGGCATATATGCTTGTACTGTACAATATGTCTACTTGATTATGTCCACCTGGTTATAAAAGCAGAGCCTTATGAACGATATTAGCAACACTACCAAACCTTTTCTTGAGTCGGCTATCCGCACCATTAGACTGGAAGCCGATGCTGTTAATGAACTACTTGTCTACTTAGATGACAACTTTAATATGGCATGTCACCTTATGATGGCGTGTACAGGGCGTGTTATCATTACAGGAATGGGGAAGTCTGGTCATATAGGCAACAAAATTGCGGCAACACTGGCCAGCACCGGAACACCTGCTTTTTACGTCCACCCCGGCGAAGCCAGTCATGGTGATATGGGAATGTTCACATCTAACGATGTGGTACTGGCCCTGTCTAACTCGGGCGAAACTGCAGAGATAATCACCATCTTACCTTTAATTAAGCGAATGGGCGCGCCGCTCATCAGCATTACTGCCAACCCACTTTCAACGCTATCTCAGGCAGCCAATGCCAATCTTCACATCGGTGTAGAAAAGGAAGCCTGTCCGCTGGGACTCGCGCCCACATCAAGCACCACCGCTCAGTTGGTATTGGGTGACGCATTAGCGATCGCGTTGTTAGAAGCCAGAGGTTTCAGCGCTGAAGATTTTGCTTTTTCTCACCCCGGCGGCAGCCTGGGCCGAAAACTACTATTGAAAGTCAAAGATATCATGCACTGCGGTGAAGATATTCCAATCGTCAAACAGGGCACACCGATTAACCAGACACTGATCGAAGTCACCGAAAAACGTCTGGGCATGACAACGGTAGTTAACAGTGAAGGCAAACTAGTGGGTATTTTCACTGATGGTGACTTACGCCGTACCCTGGATCAGGAGTTAAATCTCAAAACCACGACTATTGAAAGCGTCATGACTCAACAATGCTCTACCATATCCGGGGATCTTTTAGCCGCCGAAGCACTTAAAATCATGCAAGATAAGAAAATCAACGCATTAATAATCTGTGACGACCAAAAACATCCTATTGGCGCATTAAACATGCACGATATGCTGAAAGCAGGAGTCATTTAATGCGTAAAATTGACAACCCGGCTTTACGTTCACTGACAGCCAATGTAACACTGGCTGTTTTCGATGTAGATGGCATCATGACAGACGGTAGCTTGCATTTTCTACCCGACGGGCGTGAAGTGAAAATGTTTAATACACTTGACGGCCTCGGCGTTAAATTACTGCATAATGCAGGTATCGAAACCGCCATTATTACCGGCAGGCGCTCACCGCAAGTAGAGATCCGCGCAGAAGCACTGGGCATTACATACTTACGTCAAGGACGCGATGACAAGCTGGAAGCTCTAAAAGAAATTTGGGCTAACTCGGCGCACTCGGCATCAACAACAGCCTACATCGGTGACGACCTACCTGACCTTTCAGCCATCCGCGCCGTCACTTTCGGCGCAACCGTTCCAAATGCGCATCCTTTTGTACTTGCACATGCCGACTGGTGTACTGAAGTAACTGGTGGGTATGGTGCTGCACGTGAGTTTTGCGAAGCAATACTGGATGCTCAGGAAAAGCTGGACAGCGCCTATGAGAGGTTTTTATAGTCATGTTTTTTACGCGCAGTAAAACCAGAATCACATTGGCTGCGCTGCTGCTCGTACCGGTTTTTTTATATTGGATATTAAACGCTGAGACCAGTGTTAACGATACGCCTCAGCCCGTGATCATTAATGGTGTTGACTACTTTATGAAAGAAGTCTCTACCAAAGAATTTGATTCCAACGGGGAGCTGCTACGAACCCTGAGCGCGGATACACTGCAGCATTTCCCTCAGGATAAACTAGCCAAACTTGAGCAACCTCGCATCGATCTGTTCTCAAAAAACACGCACACCCTGCACGTACAAAGCCAATCAGGTATCTCCTTTGACGACACTGATCAGCTGGATCTGGTTGAACAGGTGATCGTCACATATAAACCATTAAGCGCAGAAGCCAGCGAGTTGAAAACATCAACATTGAGCTTGCACCAAGCCCAGGGGATTGCCAAAACCAGCGCCCCAGTCGTGATAACCAAACAAGCACACATCACGACAGCCACTGGCATGATTATTAACTATAATACTAATACATCAGAGTTACTTTCCGATGTTAAGGGCACTTTCTATGCTAAATAACAGATTACTCATACAGCTGACTATTGTTATCAGTGCTTGGCTAAGCCCACTCTGTTTCGCTTTGCCAACTGATCGCCAGCAACCCATACACATAAGTGCTGACAGCGCACAGATTGATGACAACACTGGTACGACCACCTACAAAGGCAATGTATTAATGACGCAAGGCAGCCTGGAAATACGCGCTGCCAACGTTTCTCTTTACCGGATTAATGATGAAGTCAGCCAAATTATAGCGACCGGCAGCCCGGCAAACTTTCGCCAGCAGCCATCTTCGGATCAACCAATAACTGATGCCTTTGGCGAAAAACTTGACTACCAGATCACTAACCAGACGGTCACCATCAGCGGAAAAGCACGCGTAGAACAAGCAGGCGATACCTTCAGCGGTGAACGTATTGTTTATCAAATGGATAAAGCCATAGTAAACGCATACAGTGGAAAAGGGTCATCCGGACAACGCGTCCAGATGGTCATTCAGCCTAAGGGCAAACAATAACGATGAGTACTCTTTTACAAGCTTTACATTTAGCAAAGTCCTATAAAAAACGACAGGTTGTCCGTGACGTATCTCTGGAAGTACGCAGCGGCGAAATTGTCGGCCTGCTGGGGCCTAACGGTGCGGGAAAAACAACCTGCTTTTACATGATTGTCGGACTGATTAATTCAGACAAAGGTGCCATCCGTATTCAAAGCGATGATGTTACGTCGCTGCCTATGCATGAACGCGCCCGCAAAGGTATTGGCTACCTGCCACAAGAGGCATCGATCTTCCGTAAACTTTCAGTCCATGACAACCTGATGGGCATTTTAGAGATGCGCAAAGAATTAAGTGCCGCACAGCGTACTGAAAAAATGGAAAGTCTGCTTGATGAGTTTCATATTACACACCTTCGGGACAGCCTTGGCATGAGTCTGTCCGGAGGTGAACGCCGTCGTGTTGAAATTGCCCGGGCGCTCGCATCGGAACCCACATTTATTTTATTAGATGAGCCTTTTGCTGGTGTCGATCCGATCTCAGTAAATGATATAAAACAAACAATAAAACACCTACAATCAAAAGGGATAGGCATATTAATTACCGATCATAATGTCAGAGAAACACTCGATATTTGTGAAAAAGCCTATATTGTTAGTGAAGGCGTCATTCTGGCCCAAGGTACACCTAAAGAAATTCTGGCTAACGAACAAGTAAAAACAGCCTATCTGGGGCACGCATTTACACTTTAAGCACTGTTAATAGTAAGTACTCTTTAGTTAGCACAATAAGCAAGTTTTTCGGAGCAACGTTGTAATTTTATGAAGCAGTCATTGCAACTAAAAATGGGTCAACATCTGACCATGACCCCTCAGTTACAACAAGCTATTCGCTTGTTGCAGCTATCCACGCTTGATCTCCAGCATGAGATACAAGAAGCGCTGGACAGCAACCCCATGCTCGAAACCGGAGACGAAGCTGACGAGCCCGCTGAAGCACAACGAGAAATAACCACCCCCAGCGAAGATCACGATTTCGCACAATCAAACGCGTCAAAAGATGAAAGTATCGATAATTCTGCTGTCGACCAATGGAGCGACAGCATTCCGGAAGATCTGTCAACTGACTCGTCCTGGGAAGATACCTTTCAATCAACAACAAGCTCCGGCCAGCGAGAAGATGACTCCTTTTTCGAATCCAATGATTCGGCCGATGAAACCCTTCAGGATCATCTCAACTGGCAATTGAATCTCACACCAATGAGCCCTGCCGATCAACTGATCGCAGAAGCAATCATTGATGGCATTGATAACGAAGGCTATTTACGCACCACAACCGAAGAGATTCTGGAACATTTCAAAGAAAGCGAACCGGACCTGTTTGCCGAAGCCGAATTAGATGAAGTTGAAGCCGTTTTACATCGGATACAACAGTTCGACCCGCCCGGTGTTGCCTCAAGAGACCTGGGAGAATGCCTCAGCATTCAATTGCGTCAACTGCCTGCTGACACACCTTTACTTTCGCAAGCACTCACACTGTGCAAGCAATATATTCACTTGCTGGGTACGCGTGATTACAAACAACTGTTACGAAAACTCAGGCTGAAAGAAGATCAACTCCAAGCCATTATTGTTCTGATTCAGTCACTTAACCCTTACCCGGGTTCAATGATTTCGAGTAGTAAAGCTGAATACGTGATTCCCGATGTCTATGTTGAGAAATTCCAAGGCGTCTGGACGGTCAGACTCAACCAGGAATCCTCTCCCAACCTCAGAATTAACACCAGTTATGCAGATCTTATCCGCCGTGCGGATAGCAGTGCCGATAACACCTATCTGAAAAACCATTTGCAGGAAGCACGCTGGTTTATTAAGAGTTTACAAAGCCGTAACGAAACGTTACTCAAAGTTTCCAGCCAGATTATCGAACGCCAATCTGAATTCCTTGAGCATGGCGAAGAGGCAATGAAACCAATGGTTTTGCATGATATAGCCGAAGCGGTTGAGATGCATGAATCTACTATCTCTCGTGTCACCACGCAAAAATATATGCACACCCCCCGAGGGATTTTTGAGTTAAAGTACTTCTTTTCCAGTCATGTAAGTACGAACGATGGAGGTGCGGCATCATCTACGGCTATCCGTGCCGTTATTAAAAAAATGATCGCTGCTGAAAGCACAACCAAACCACTAAGTGATAATAAAATTGCACAACTGCTGGACCAGGAAGGGATACAGGTGGCAAGAAGGACGGTTGCAAAATACCGCGAAGCAATGGGAATTGCTCCTTCAAATGAAAGGAAGTGTCTGGTTTAATGAATATGTTCTGACGACAAACGTCGTTGTTTCTCGTTGTTTAAGGAGATACCTATGCAAATCAATATTACAGGTCATCACGTAGAACTAACTGAAGCGTTATCTGAGTATGTACATAATAAGTTTCAGAAGCTTGAGCGGCATTTTGATAATATTACCAATGTACAAGTGACCTTAAGCGTTGATAAGCAACGCCAAAAAGCAGAAGCTGATATGCATATTGCCGGTGGAGAACTGTTTGCCACCAGCGAACAAGATGATATGTATGCATCTATTGATGGATTGATTGATAAGCTAGATCGCCAGATAATCAAACACAAAGAAAAAACCAAAAGCCATAAGTAACCTAAAAACTGAAATCACATGCCCATTCTGTCATTGTTAACACCTGAACGCGTTCTTCAAAATATTGAAGGCGGAAGCAAAAAACGTATCATTGAATTAGTCAGCAAAATTATTGCTGAGTCTGACGATGACCTCACTGCGGAAGCGGTCTTCAGCGGCCTCATTGGCAGAGAACGATTGGGCAGTACCGGCATTGGCGAGGGTGTAGCAATACCGCACTGTCGCCTTGCCGGTGTGAACAAAGCAATCGGCGCTCTTATTTCCTTATCCGAGCCCATCGACTTTGATGCGATCGATAACCGACCGGTAGATTTACTCTTTTTCCTGCTCGTTCCTGAAGAAGCATGCGATGATCACTTAAGCACATTAGGAAAATTAGCTGAAGTATTCAGCCAGGAAGAGCTACGCTCAAAGTTAAGAGACACCCACTCAAAAGAACAGCTATTAGAAGTAGCCACTGAGCTATTTCGAACATAGGATGGGATTTATGAAACTAGTCATCATCAGCGGGCGATCAGGCTCAGGTAAAAGTACTGCACTGCAAGCGCTTGAAGATGTTGGTTTCTATTGCATTGATAACCTTCCGGCAAAGCTTTTACCTGATTTAATCAGCCACATGCTAGAAGATGACGCACAATTAACCCGCATTGCGGCCTGCATTGATGCAAGGAACTTATCAAGCAACCTGGAAAAGCTACCCGATATCTGGCGTCAATTTAAACAGCATACTCAAATTTCAGTAGAGCTACTCTATCTGGACGCCTCTCACGATACATTACTAAAAAGGTATAGCTCAACCCGACGGCGACATCCTATGGCCGAACTGGTTAACAACTTACCTGATGCTATTGAATATGAGAGAACCTTATTAGAACCGATTGCCGATTTGGCAGATCTGCGTATAGATACGACCCTCCTGTCTATATACGATCTTAGAGATTCTATTAAGCTCAGAGTCGCAGAACGCAGCGAACAGTCTCTTTCATTACAATTTGAATCCTTTGGTTTCAAACATGGTGTCCCCATGGATGTAGACATGGTGTTTGATATGCGGATTTTACCTAACCCCTTCTGGATTCCTGAATTAAGAAAATTCACCGGTCGTGACCAGCCGGTTATCGACTTTCTGGATCAGGAAAAAGATGTCCACGAAATGATTGAGGATCTTCAGAAATATCTCAGCAAATGGTTACCCCACTTCATGAAAAACAACCGTAGCTATGTCACGGTAGGTATCGGCTGCACCGGTGGACAACACCGCTCTGTGTATGTGACAGAACAACTAGCTAGTCATTTTAAAACACATATGGACAATGTGAATATCAGGCATCGGGAACTACATAGAACGTAGTTTTACTATTCAGAAAGGAACGAGGCACTATGCTCGATTTGAAAATAACCATAATAAATAAACTGGGCTTGCATGCGCGTGCCGCTGCCAAATTAATCAACACAACCACTCGCTTTGCAGCTGATATACGCATATGTAAAGACGGCCGGGAAGTGGACGGCAAGAGTATCATGTCAGTAATGATGCTAGCCGCCAGCAAAGGTACTGAACTAACTATCACTGCTGACGGTACGGATCAGGCAGACGCCATTTCAGCCATTGCAACCTTGATAAATAACCGCTTCGACGAAGAAGAATAAACACCGATAGCTACCTGCAATTACTGAACCCAACCTCGCAATCCGCTATACTACGCCATCAAGAAATAATACCGTGATATTTCGCAGTTAAGGGTAATATGGCTACGAGTGACGAAACGACAGCGCTGGATAAACTCAATCGCTCTTTAGAGAGCGGAGCTTTTCAACATGCACGTTTTACACTCAATAACTCACTACGTCCTGCCGAAGTAGCGCATTTACTAGAGAAATCTCCGCCCAAAGAACGTGAAATCCTCTGGAACCTGATACACCCGGATAACGAAGGTAAAGTACTTCAATACCTCGCCGATGACATACAGTCTGACCTCCTCAGTAAAATGGACACCGACCGCGTTCTCGCCATCACAGAAACGCTGGATGCCGATGATGTCGCTGATGTTTTGCAACAACTACCCGAACGGGTAACCAAAGAACTGCTGAAGATCATGGATCAGCAGTATCGTGAACGCTTAGAAGTCATTCTTGCGTATCCGGAAGATACTGCTGGCGGCCTGATGAATACGGATACCGTTGTTATCCGTCCGGATATCACCGTAGAAACCGTATTACGTTATCTTCGCCGCCATAGCGAAATTCCGGAAATGACCGATAGCCTGTTTGTTATCAGCCGTCGTAAAGAATCCTACATCGGTACTTTACCACTGACTAAACTACTGGTGTCTGATCCCGACATTACTGTTCGTGAGATCATGAACACCGATATCGAGCCGATCCCTGTAGACATGCCTGATGATGAAGTCGCGTCATTGTTTGAAAAACACGATTTAGTCTCGGCACCTGTGGTCAACAAAAAAGGTAAATTACTCGGTCGTATCACTATTGATGATGTGGTGGATGTAATCCGTGAAGATGCCGACCATTCCATGATGAGCATGGCCGGCCTGGATGATGATGAAGACACCTTTGCACCGCTGATGAAAACCACCCGACGGCGTGCCGTCTGGTTAGGCATCAACCTGATGACAGCGCTCCTCGCCTCAGCCGTTATCGGGCTTTTTGAAGCCACCATCAATCAAGTCGTCGCACTTGCTGTGCTGATGCCTATTGTTGCTTCTATGGGAGGAATAGCCGGCAGCCAGACACTGACATTAATGATTCGAGGTCAAGCACTAGGGCACGTAGAACGCTCAAATGCCGGTTGGCTATTAAATCGTGAACTGCTTGTTGGTACGTTAAACGGCGTACTTTGGGCACTTGTGGTCGCTGCTGTGGCCATCTATTGGTTTGATGACACTACCATCGGGTTAGTCATTGGGCTAGCGATCATTATCAATCTGATTGCCGGGGCATTAGCCGGCACTCTTCTCCCCATGATTCTTAAGTCATGGGGAATCGACCCGGCCCTGGCTGGCAGCGTATTATTAACAACAATTACTGATGTTGTAGGCTTTTTTGCATTTTTAGGTCTGGCAACCTACTTCTACGGATAACACAATGAACGAAGATAATTTCGAAAATATAAAGCATGACGATGACGATGACGAAAACTTCATTAGTCGCTCGCAAAAAAAACGGGAAGTGGAAGCTTTACAGTCATTAGGAGAGCGTCTGGTTGAACTCAAACCTGCCCACCTCGACAAGCTCCCAATCGATGAAACACTGCGTACAGCTATTGATTTCGCCAAAACCTTACCGCACCGCAGCGCACTGCGTCGTCAAATGCAATATATCGGCAAACTGATGCGTTTTGCTGACGGAGAAGCGATAGCAGAAGCGATCGACCGTTTTGATGTTACAAAAGAGGCGCATAATAAAGTTTTCCATAAACTGGAAAAGTGGCGTGACCGCCTGATTGCAAATGATAAAGACAACAGCATGCTGGATGTTATCATCACGGAATACCCGCATACCGATATTCAACACCTTCGCCAGCTGGTTAGAAATGCGCAGAAAGAAGTTGCTCTTAACAAGCCACCTGCCGCCGCCCGTAAATTATTTAAATATTTACGTGAATTAGAAGAAAATCAATAATATCAGACAGGCTCAGGGGTTAAAAAGTCACATAACCCCGGGCCTGTGGATTTTAGCGACGATGTAACAAAACAGGCATACGCTGGCGCACTTGACACAACAGCTCAAAGTCTAATTCGGCTAACACAACGGCTTCTCCGCCGTCACAACGGGAGAGTACCGATCCCCATGGATCAATAATCATTGAATCACCTGATGTTTCACGTGAGACGCTATGCACACCACCTTGATTTGCGCCAAGCACAAAACACTGTGTTTCAATCGCGCGAGCTCTTAACAACACTTCCCAATGTGCTTTTCCAGTCACCTTAGTAAAGGCAGATGGCACAACTATGATCTCTGCGCCCAACTCTCTCAATTTCCAGAAGTGATCAGGAAAACGCAAGTCGTAACAGATGCTCAACCCTACCCGCCCCATCTCCGTGTCTACCACGATCAACTCATTGCCTGGCGCAATCACATCTGATTCACGGTAACTGCCGTGACCATCTCTGACATCCACATCAAACAGATGGCGTTTATCATAACGACCTGCCACATCACCTTGCGGATTATATACACGCAGTGCTGAGCGGACTTTCTTGATTTCAGGAGTTTCGCTAAGTAACGGAAAACTGCCGGCAAATATCCATACCTTCAAAGACCCCGAAAGTTCACTAAGCCAACGACTTATATTGCCTGCTTCAGCTTCATGTTTTGCCAACCTGAAAAGCTGCTGACTATCAAAGAGTGCAAAGTTCTCTGGCAACAGCACTAATCTTGCACCCGCGTCCACAGCCTCGCGGATCAAGCGTTCCGCCACCCGTAAATTGCTATCAAGATCACTCGTAGAAACCATCTGTATAACAGCAACACAACTCACTATTTATCTCCTGACAAACCGGGACGAAGATTACGCGATTTAGCACTACCAGGGGTCACAATTTTAATCTCAGGCTCTGCCCATGACCCTGATAACAGGTAAGTTAATGTCGATACTTTTTCAAATTTATCGCCAATCAGTTTATCCAACAAGAAAACTGCACCTGCTATTTGCGGCGCACCGAGTAAAACGGCTGCAATGGGTACATTACTGGTTAACGGCAACACGACATCCATCTGACTATCCAACGTTTGCTCAGCGATATCGATACTACCCTGCATGTTTATATTCGCAGAAGGGCCATCCATCGTGAGGGGCTCCTGACTATAGGCAACACCGTTGTTTAACAAATAGTGTGCTCTGATACTATCAAAAGCCACACCGGCTTTAACAAGATCAGTAAAATTAAGCTTCAAACGACGAACAACAGTATTGAGATTCAAAATACCGAACAAGCGTAAAATATTACTACTCTCCCCTGTTTCAATAATGCGTCCTTTTTTCAATAGCATAGTGTAACGGCCATTCAAGCGCTTTGTTTCAAAATCCCATGGATATCCTGGCCATGAGAAATCACTCTGCATGTTCGTATACTCTGACTCGATAACCCCCTTATAGCCAAAATGTCCGAGCAAGCTACCAAGATCCCCTCCCTCCAATGTCATATTCACAAAGCTATCGGCGTTGTTATTCTGTAGTCGCCACCCCGCTTCACCCTTCATTATGAAGTCATTAAAACTGCCCAGAATGCTTTTCATGGTCAACTGACCCACAACATCCGGCTCAATTCGCATCGACCAATGACCAAAGGGTTTTGAATTGATATACAGCTGCTTAATAGCAATATCGATCATTGGCCACTCTTGTGTCTCTACAACCCCCGGGGCATTTTTACTACTGACTGAATCCTCTCCCTGCTCCTTGCTCTGGCTTAGATACAAATAATCAAGATTGACCTGATAAGGTCCTGAATTCACAGGTACTCTTATTTCACCTGCAACCTTAGGGCTAGCGAAACCTATTGCCGTATGGGTAGCCGGGGCTGTGCTCAACACCAGATCAACATCATCGATCTGCACACTCCCTGCATTTAATCGCGATATTTTCAGGACAAGTTGCTTCAGCCCTTCCCCGGAAGTAGATGCGTTTTCGCTACCCCACCACTGATTACGCATCAAAAACGCTTTTAATTCATCAAGATCAACCAGAGCAAGGCTCCCTTCGATCCATATCCCTGGCTCCGCTGGCTCCGCTGGACGTTTACCACCAAAACTAATACGGGTACGCGGCGCACCGTCAATAGCCTTGGTCACGCCACGAAGCTGATCACCGAGCTTATAGCGCCAGACAGGGTCTGTAATGCCTATCTGCGCAACAATCTGTAGCGGTAAAGACACATCCGCTTCCTTACCAAACGGCACCGGCGCTTGTAACGATATGCCCTTCAGATCGGAGTCGATCACCAGCTTATTACACGCGGAAGAACCAGAACAAATATCCAGCCGTGCAGTAATCGCGGCGCTTCCTGCCGCACTTTGTAACAGTGAGAAATCTATCTGTTTTTTCAGTGCATCAATACCAATGTTACCGGCAAGGTAGACTCGCGTAAGTGCGGGAACCCCCTGTCTTTTTGCAACCGGTTCTATACGAATGCTCACAGGCGCGTTCATTAGGTTTGCCTGAAGATTGTCACTAAAGAGGCCTTTTTCTGAACTGAATATAATATCGCCAACAACCTGACTAAAGGCCAGTTTAGCGGACCGGTCTTGAAACAGGCTATTGGCCACGTGGGAACTCACCGTCACCACAGGTGTTTTTTTCCCCTGTAACGGCACCACCAGACTGACATCTGTTTTATGCTTCCCACTGAGCTCCCAGGTGTCCAGCCCTGCACCAACGCTATCATGCAGCGATGTGGTACGTAACACTGTCAAAATATCGCTGGCATCTCCTGCTACTGTGGCTTTTACACTTAAATCAGTCGATCCCGCCGGCAACTGAACTTCCACCCTGCTGACACGACTGTTCAGCAATGCGCCACGCTCTGCTTTAATATCTAATCCCGCCTCATCCAGACGAACTTTCAGGCCGGCCTGACTGATAACCGGCCAGTCAGGCTGGAACTTAACGGTCGCATCAGACACATCAAAGTAAAGCTGCACGGATGGCGGCAATCGATCAGCTAAGCGCCGGGTTCCGGCTCTGAGAACTACCATCCCCTCATTAACATGGCCTCCCTGAATCGCATCAGATACCCATTGATGCAACGACTCGCCAACGACTTCCGGAGGAATATATAAAGAAGCCTGGCGACCATCGGTATCCTTCATGCCAATTAGTAATATCAGCTCTGTCTGATGCTCTCTATCTAACGGAAGATACATACTAAAACGCCCGGCTGCCGTTGTTGCTGAACTTTCAAGATTCAGTAAACTACTATTAACCGTCACCACTGGGCGCTCATGCCCTACTCTGCTCTCGATAATCCAGTTAACCCGGCCCTTGGCGTGACTATAATCCCATCCCTGCGGGAAAAGATCAGGAAACCCCATGTGGAAATTTTCAGTATTAAGATCAATAGATCCCGTATCCTTGGTGAAGCCCAAACGACCCGTTACATTTTTTAATACCGGTGCACCATAATAATTTTCAACACTCACCTGATGCAGATCACCAGCTCCCTGGAAGCGTGAGTAATCGTTTCTATCTGACCAGACTATTTGCAGATTTTTCAGAGATCCTTTTGCATTGAGTTTTAACAACGCATCGTTAAGGCTCTCAGGAAGGTAGGGCTTATCAGTAAACCATTCTGATAACATCCCAAGATCTATCTCCTTAACATTGATCTGCTGCAAAGCGACTTCATCTTCACCCCAGACAACGTCGGCGGAGACAAAAGGCATCGTTAATTTCGCCTTACTATTTTGAACAATCAGATCAGATACAACGAGATTAAACTGTTGGGGGTTGCTCGGCTGCAGCGTAAAAGTCAGTGCGCTGTCCGTAATATTCTCTAGCGAAGCTTGCTCAAAAGACAACTGACTAATCTGTAATGCCCCCTGAACTGATTCGAGCCTGCGGTTATTCCAACGCCCCCACAGCTCAGCACCCATATCAAGACGCTTTACACTAAACGGCAACTCGATAAGATCCAGATTCAGTAACTGCTGTCCCAGATTACTGACTTTTGCATAAAGCCGGTAATCGGCCGCCAACGGATCTAAAGGAAGATTTTCTGTTTCAATAGCAAACTCAACGTGAGACTCACTGCTACCCGCCACTGGCAATGTTAATGAGCCATGCAGGTAGTGCTGCTCAGCCGCATTGTTTAACAGAAAAGTGATCGGGAATAACCGTTGCATCTCGCCCTGCTCGGGGTACAGTGACAAGCTGGCATTGCTGAAGGAGACTTCAGGCTGCCGAGACAAAACCGCAATAATTTGACGAACAAAAGCCGAGGCATTGGCAGGCACATTATCATTCGAAGCAGCGGCCCCCCAGCGCCCTTGGCGCTGATGGATCTCTACCTCCGTCTGCTCAATCGATAATTTCGCAAAAACAGGAAAAAACGACCACAAGGATGCCAATAGATCAACCTCAGCATCCAATTGCCGGACACTGAAGTTAATATCAGGCCCCGCTTCAGACTCAGTCAGGGCTCTGATTTCGCGCAATTGAAAAACCGGGTAACGCCCTTCCCAATGAGCCGAAATATCACCAATACTGACCGCAGACCCGGTTCTTTCAGAAAGGAAAAGCTCAATAGCAGACTTATGCTCTGCTATAGAAGGCAAGAATTGACGGCTAACCGCGACCAGTATTGCCACTAACAGCAACAACACCAGTATTGCCCAAACAAGCCAGCTATAGATACGATTCAGCATCAGACTTTATCCACTCGCCGTGTCGGAGAGTACTGTTTTGCAGAGTACTATTACGGAAAGTACTATGAATGAAATAATAACGCGAAAAATATACGCTATACCACTAACCAAGCGCGGTTATCGCAGTACAACATCAAATTGCTCAGGGCTATACATCGCTTCCACCTGAAAGCGAATAGTTTTATTAATAAAGGCTTCCAGTTCAGCCACATGGTCTGAAGCATCATCTGTTAAATATTCGACAACAGCGGCGGAGGCAAGCACCAGATAAGCGTCAGTATCATAAGCCCGGTGCTGGCGTAAAATCTCCCTGAAAATTTCATAACAGACCGTGACGGGGGTTTTAATAGAACCTCGCCCCTGGCATTGGCTACAGGGTTCGCAAAGGATATGCTCCAGACTTTCCCGGGTACGTTTTCTGGTCATTTCAACCAGCCCAAGCTCAGACACACCCGTCACCTTACACTTAGCATGATCACGCTCAAGCACCCGCTCAAGCGTTCTTAGCACCTGACGCTGGTGCTCAACCAACTCCATATCAATGAAGTCAATAATAATAATGCCACCTAAGTTTCTTAGTCTCAACTGCCTGCCAATAGCAGTCGCGGCTTCAAGGTTGGTTTTAAAAATAGTCTCTTCCAGATTACGATGACCGACAAAACCACCCGTATTCACATCAACGGTCGTCATCGCTTCTGTCTGATCAAAAATCAAATAGCCACCAGACTTCAGATCAACTTTTCGCCCCAGCGCCCTTTGCATCTCATCTTCAACGTTATAAAGATCGAAAATAGGCCTTTCACCCGGATAATACTCAAGATGATCAAATATTTCAGGCACCAGAGCTTTCGAGAAGGACTGCGCTTTCTGGAAGGTTTCCTTGGAATCGATACGAATTCGCTCCATTCCCGTATGCGCCATATCTCTCAACGCACGCATATTAAGCGGTAGATCTTCATACACATTTGATGGCACTGCCGCCGTCTTGATATCGGCTTCAATAGATTTCCACAAACGCCTTAAGAACTGAACATCGGCCACCAGCTCTATTTCAGAAGCGCCTTCGGCCACCGTTCTTAAAATATAGCCTGCGGTATCAGATTCATCTGATGCAATGCTGTTCTGTAATGCTGCACGAAGCCGCTCGCGCTCTTCAACATCTTCTATACGTTGCGAAATACCGACATGGCTATTACCCGGCATATAAACAAGATAGCGGGAGGGGATTGAAATATGTGTGGTTAAACGCGCGCCTTTAGTACCGATCGGGTCTTTGGTCACCTGTACAACCAGCGCCTGCCCCTCTTTTAGCACCTGTGAAATCGATATACTGCTTTTCTCTTCACCATTGGCAGGCTGCGGCAACACATCCTCAACATGAATAAAGGCGGCGCGCTCAAGGCCAATTTCAATAAATGCCGCTTGCATACCAGGCAGCACCCGTACGACCTTACCTTTATAAATATTACCGACTATTCCCCGTTTCGCCGAACGCTCTACATAGATCTCCTGTGGCATCCCGTTTTCAATAACAGCAACGCGGGTTTCCATCGGGGTGAAATTAATCAGGATTTCTTCTCCAACGTTTGCTGCCACAGCAATATTCCTACCTATTTTTTAATGTTAGCTTTTTAAATACCAGATTTTAAAACACTAGACTTGCCAAATTTGGATCCCGGCTTTACTTAAGAGTTCCGCGGTTTCTGCTAATGGCAGACCGACAACGTTGGAATAACTCCCTTCTATCTTACCAACAAATATAGCAGCATATCCCTGAATGCCATATCCGCCTGCTTTATCGCATGGCTCCCCTGTCTGCCAATAACGGCGACATAGCGCGACATCCAAGTCTTTAAAAGTAACATGTGTCACGACCACCTGGCTATTAGCATAACCATTACCGGTCAGGGCGATACCCGTCATAACCTGATGTGTTCTGCCGGACAATTGCTGCAGCATCTCTACTGCCTGATCTTCAGAATCTGGTTTACCCAATATTACGCCATCAACAACGACCGTCGTATCTGCACCCAGAACCACACCTTGCTGAGAATTAATCCGGAATCCTGCCGCTGATTTTTCACAGGCTAAACGACGCACATAATCTTCAGGCCGCTCATCAGGCAGGACACTTTCATCAATATCCACACTGCATTGTTTAAAAACAACACCTATCTGTGCCAATAACTCCTTGCGTCTGGGAGAAGCCGAAGCCAGAATCAAATCACACATAAGCGACTCTAATCAGAAAATTTAATTGACGTGAAAAGTCCGTCGTATGCCTCTTAATATAACAAAAACCCAAGGCCATAAAATCGCACTAACAAAAGCCGGCAACAGAAAAATAAGACTATCGCCGGTACTACCGGACAAAGATTGAATCCAGTGGAAGATCAATTGATTAATACCCACCAGCACCAGCACCATCATCGCCTGCTGCCACAAAGGATACATTCTCAGCCTTTTATGCAGGATCAGGGTGAGGAATGCCACCATCGTTAGTGAAAGCGCATTCATGCCAAGCAAACTGCCCTTTAACACATCCAATGCCAGACCTGATACCCACGCCATACCAATGCCGAAACGGTGCGGTAATGCCATGACCCAATAAATAACAATCATGGCAACCCATTCAGGCCGCCACCAGACAAACATCGCGGGCAAAGGCATTTGACTTAGAATAAAGCCAATGATCAAGGTGCCGATAACTATCAGCACGCCTCCGTTATGCCGTTCATTCATCTGCTTGCTTTTCCTCAGGAGGCGCTGGGTTTTGCAAAGCGTCTTGCAATGGCTCTTCCCGATTTTCACTTACCGGCTCAACCAGCAACAAATGCCGACTTTTATCTAAGCGTGCCGCAGGCACTGCTTTTACAATTGAAAATGGCCGCCCCGGATCACGCACAACACTGGTCACTTTCGCCACCGGATACCCATATGGGAAGCGCCCGCCTAATCCAGAAGATACCAACAGGTCTCCTACACGCACATCAGCCGTATCAGGAACATGCTCTAACTCCAGCTCATCCAATGTACCTTTACCCAGAGCGATAGCACGAAAACCATTACGATTAATCTCAACCGGCAGCGCATGGCGTGCATCAGTAATCAGCATAACCCGGCAGGTATAGTGAGAAACATCGACGACTTGCCCGAGCACGCCTCGTGCATCCAAAACGGGCTGACCAAGGAAAACACCATCCTCCTGGCCTTTTCCCAAGATGATCTGATGCTGGAAGGGGTCAGGGTTAACGCCAATCAACTCGGCTAGCTGCACCTCATTTTTAATGCGCTGACGACCACTCAATAGCTCACGAAGCCGCAAGTTCTCAGTCGTCAGTGAGGACATTTGCTGGACTTGCTCATCCAACAAAATAACTTCAGAACGCAACTGAATATTATCTCTTACAAGAGAACGACGACTAACCAATACATCTGACAGATCATCTGCTACACGTGTGGGCAGATCCACCAACCACTGGACAGGCGTCATCACAAGAGAAAGCACACTACGTGCCTCGCGAGTACGGGAAGAATTCAGGTCGCTGACTATAAATAAAATGGCAAGCAAGACCAGAACAACGAAAAAAAGGCGAGGGATACCGCCCTTAAATATTGGCTTCACGCGACCGCCCTCCTCAATCTCAAAGAAGGGGTTTCACAGCTACTCATAACAACAACCGCTGTTATTCGAACGTTAGCAGCTCAAACGCGTGCTTATCCAGCAACTCCAACGCTCGACCACCACCACGGGCTACACATGTAAGAGGATCTTCCGCCAGAATAACAGGAAGGCCTGTTTCTTCACTGATCAGGCGATCAATATGACGCAACATTGAACCACCACCCGTTAACACGATACCTTGTTCTGCGATATCAGATGCCAACTCAGGAGGACATTGCTCAAGGGCACTTTTAACCGCCTGTACAATAGCAGAAAGCGGATCCTGTAAAGCTTCCAGAATCTCATTACTATTGAGTGTAAAGCTACGTGGAATACCTTCTGCCAGATTGCGTCCGCGCACATCGATTTCGAGTACTTCTTTACTTGGATATGCAGAGCCAATCTCTTGTTTGATACGCTCAGCGGTAGCTTCACCGATCAAGCTACCGTAGTTACGACGCACATAAGTGACGATCGCTTCATCAAAGCGATCCCCACCAATGCGCACAGATTCTGCGTAAACAATACCGTTCAGAGAGATGACGGCGATTTCAGTAGTCCCACCGCCGATATCCACGACCATCGAACCACTGGCTTCTTCAACAGGTAAACCAGCTCCTATCGCGGCAGCCATCGGCTCTTCAATCAGATACACTTCACGTGCACCGGCACCCAAAGCAGATTCTTTAATGGCACGACGCTCTACCTGCGTTGATTTGCAGGGAACACAGACAAGCACTCTCGGACTAGGCGAGAAAAAGCTATTATCGTGCACTTTGCTAATAAAATACTGCAGCATTTTTTCAGTAACATGAAAGTCTGCAATAACACCGTCTTTCATTGGACGGATCGCTGTAATATTCCCCGGTGTACGGCCCAGCATGCGCTTAGCGTCTCTACCAACAGCAGCGACAGACTTTTGATTACCACTTTGTCTGATCGCAACAACAGAAGGTTCGTTAAGAACAATGCCTTTATCACGTACAAAAATCAGCGTATTAGCTGTACCCAGATCGATTGATAGGTCGCTCGAAAACAGACCCCGTATTTTTTTGAACATGTCGAATGGAAACCTTAAAGAGTTACAGGTATAGCTGAGGTATTTTTAAAAACACGTAACTCTAGCAACGGCAGGCATTTAGAGCAAGGAGCAAATATGTTAAGTTAGTCTTTTTTTCGCCAAAACCGAGACAGTTAGCGAGATCACCATGGCTCTAAACAGAACCGATGTAGAAAAAATCGCCCATCTGGCGCGTTTGCAGATAGATGAGAACGATGTACCTGAATATGCAAAAAATCTGTCCGACATACTGGACCTCATCAGCCAGATGCAAGATATCGACACCTCCGATGTGGAACCACTGGCACACCCACTCGATGCAGTGCAGCGCCTGAGAGCGGATATCATTACTGAGCAAAATCAGCGCGAGCACCTTCAACAAGTCGCACCTGCAGTAGAAAACGGCCTGTTTCTAGTGCCTAAAGTGATTGAATAATAGCGCCCGCGAACGATTTAGGACTAAATAAAGATGTTAAATAAAACACTGGCCGGATTGGCCAAAGGGCTTCAACAGGGCGAATTCAGCAGCGTTGAGTTGGCTCAGGCATATCTTCAGCGCATCAAAAACGAAGACAGCAAATACAACAGTTTTATTACTGTTACTGAAGAACTCGCACTGCAGCAAGCCGCTGCTGCCGATGCCTGCCGCGCAGCAGGTAACGCTGGCATAATGACCGGCTTGCCAATTGCGCATAAAGATATTTTTTGCACACAAGGCGTCCGCACCAGCGCTGGTTCAAAAATGCTGGATAATTTCATATCACCTTATGATGCAACAGTTATCCGCAAATTTAATGCAGCAGGCTCAGTGACCCTGGGTAAAACCAATATGGATGAGTTCGCTATGGGCTCGTCAAATGAATCCAGCTTTTACGGCCCATCCCGCAACCCCTGGAACACACAGCATGTTCCTGGTGGATCTTCTGGTGGATCGGCTGCAGCCATTGCCGCCGGACTCGCGCCAGCGGCAACCGGCACAGATACTGGCGGGTCGATTCGCCAGCCCGCTGCATTTTGCAACCTGACAGGCCTTAAACCTACGTATGGCCGTGTTTCCCGTTACGGCATGATTGCCTACGCATCGTCATTAGACCAAGGCGGCCCAATGGCTCAAACGGCTGAAGACGCGGCTATGATGTTGAATGTCATGGCAGGTATGGATCCACTCGACTCTACCTGTGTTGACCGTGCGGTGCCTGACTACACATCCAATCTGAATGCACCACTGGCAGGTTTAAAGATAGGCTTACCAAAAGAATTTTTCTCTGCCAGCCTTAACCCTGACATAGCCGCACTCGTTCATGCCGCTGTCAAAGAATATGAAGCATTAGGCGCAACAGTAAAAGAAGTCAGCCTGCCAAATACAGCCTTATCAGTTCCGGCCTATTACATCGTTGCACCAGCAGAAGCGTCATCTAACCTGTCCCGTTTTGACGGTGTACGTTACGGTTATCGCTGTAAAGATCCGACAGATCTTGAAGACATGTATAAGCGCACCCGCGGAGAAGGCTTTGGCACCGAAGTCAAACGCCGCATCATGGTCGGCACCTATGCCCTTTCTGAAGGTTTTTATGATGCTTACTACAAAAAAGCACAGCAGATCCGCCGCTTAATCCAACAAGATTTTGTGCGCGTATTATCTGAAGTCGATGTCATCATGGGGCCAACAACGCCAACGCCGGCCTTCAGGCTAGGTGAAAAAACATCTGACCCTGTAGAAATGTATATGGAAGATATCTTCACACTATCGTTAAATCTGGCAGGATTACCGGGCATGTCTATTCCTTGCGGTATGAGCAACGGCCTACCGGTAGGCTTACAGGTTATCGGTAACTATTTTGCTGAAGAAAAGCTTTTGAATGTCGCCCACAAATTCCAGCAGGCAACTGACTGGCACACCCTGAAGCCTGCAGGCCTTTAAGAGGAATAACGAATAATGGAATGGGAAACAGTGATCGGGCTGGAGATTCATGCTCAGCTCGCGACAACCACTAAAATTTTCTCGGGTGCCAGCACCGCCTATGGGGCGGAGCCAAACACCCAGGCGTGCGCTGTCGATTTAGCATTACCGGGTACACTCCCCGTTTTCAATGAAAACGCGCTACGTATGGCTGTTATGTTTGGTACGGCGATTGATGCTGAGATTGGCAAGGTATCTGTGTTTGATCGTAAGAATTATTTTTACCCGGATTTGCCGAAAGGCTACCAAACCAGTCAACTCTTCTATCCAATTGTGGGTGAAGGGCACATTGATATCGAATTAGAGGATGGCACGACAAAACGTATTGGCGTAACACGTGCCCATCTTGAAGAAGACGCGGGAAAATCACTGCACGAAGAGTTCGCCAGCATGACAGGTATCGACCTGAATCGCGCGGGCACACCACTGCTGGAGATAGTATCTGAACCGGATATGCGCTCTGCTGAAGAAGCCGTTGCCTACGTGAAAAAAATCCACTCTCTGGTGACTAATCTGGGGATCTGTGACGGCAACATGGCAGAAGGTTCTTTCCGCTGCGATTGCAATGTATCTGTACGCTATAAAGGAGAGGCTCTGGGCAACCGCACAGAAACCAAAAACATCAACTCTTTTCGCTTTATAGAAAAAGCGATTAAGGGTGAAGTCGCGCGCCAGATCGATATTCTCGAAGATGGCGGCCGCATTACTCAGGAAACCCGCCTGTACGATGCCGACAAAGATGAAACCCGCTCAATGCGCAGTAAAGAAGAAGCCAACGATTATCGCTACTTCCCTTGCCCGGACCTGCTCCCTATCGTCATTGATGACGAGTATATCGACGCGATTCGTAACGCACTGCCAGAATTACCCGATACGCGCCGGGCTCGTTTTATCAACACCTACCAATTATCATCTTATGATGCCGGTGTGTTATCTGCTTATAAACCGCTATCTGACTTTTTTGAAACAGTGGCCACCATATCGGCTGACGCTAAACTCTCCGTTAACTGGGTGATGGGGGAACTCTCCAGGCACTTGAATCAGCATGATACTGATATCAAAGACAGCCCCGTATCGGCAGAGCAACTGGGCGGCTTACTGCAGCGGATTAAAGACCATACCGTGTCAGGAAACATTGCCAAGAAAGTATTTGAAGCCATGTGGAAAGAAGGCGGTAGTGCTGATGAAATTATCGAAGCAAAAGGCCTGAAACAGGTAACTGATACGGGTGCTATTGAAAAAATAGTCGACGAAGTCATTGCCAATAACCAAAAGCAAGTTGATCAATATGTCGCTGCTGAACCTGATAAGCGCGGAAAAATGATTGGCTTCTTTATGGGACAAGTCATGAAAGTATCAGGCGGCAAAGCTAACCCGGGTCAGGTACAAGGTATGATGAAGCAAAAACTGGACGCTCTCTGCCCATAGGTCTCACCCTTTAGAACAACCACATAAAAGCCAGAAGTAATTAATTGCTTCTGGCTTTTCTATTTAGATTTATAGCGCTCTGACTGGCAATCGGAATTTTTAAGCTATAATTCAGTTCAGTGTCGATTCACCGGATTACATGATAATACCAGCCTTCTGATCTTGTCAGCTGATATCACTCGTAAACACAGTCTTAAAAATGGAGTTTATAAAAAGTGCGTCATGAAATCATATAAAGTGCTTTTTGTTGGTTCACCGGGTTCGGGGAAGACCACAGCAATCAGAACCATCAGCGATGTCGATGTAGTCGATACCGACACTAAGGTGTCTGACTCAACTATTAAACGAAAAAGAACAACGACCGTCGGCATGGACTACGGTAAGTTATCTCTGGGTGAAGATAGCGTGCTTCATTTATATGGCACGCCGGGACAAGAACGCTTTAAGTTCATGTGGGACCTGATGGTTAGCGATTTAGCGAACGATGCTTCGGCGCTTATCCTGCTTATCGACAATACACGCAACTACCCTTTTCGCGACATTGATTATTATCTGAGTGAGTTTTGGGACTACATTGTCAAACGACACTTTATTATCGCAATTACACGTTCCGACCTGACCCCTAGCCCGACTGAGGCCGAATACCAGAATTACCTGAAAGATAAAGGTATCCTGGCCCCTATTCTTTTCATCGATGCACGCAAATCGATGGACGTTATGGATCTGGTAGTATCGGCTTTGAATCAGGAGAGCGACATCGATTGGGCGGAAGTCTCACATCGCGTTGCCATGACCGAATTAAAGAACCGCAACCCTGACCCTGACTCTCCTCAATTTGAGTGGCTACGAAAAACCCGGGACGTGCCCAAAATATCTATTATCGAAGCAGCCATGCAAGTACGAGGCATTTCCGGTGCCACCCATCTGAATAAAGAATTTAATACGATCGATACCTCTCAGGAAGATCTGGAATGTAACAACCTTTTCAAATCGCTGGCCAAACTGGCGGCAGCCATTAAAAGCAAAGCCCCTCAGCTCGAACTGGTACGCAACATCTCACTACATGCTCCTGATAAAGATTCAGTTTCAGTTTTTCTCGAGCAAGATCAATCTTTAGGGCTGCTGACATTACCCGCACTTACACACAAACAGATCCGCCAACAAGCAGAAGACCTGCTCCAATGGAGCGACAATGTCGAAAATACTGAGAAAACTTGAGGGGATGGCCGGCACAAATTGCAGCGCCCTTGTGCAAAACAGTCAATCTCTTGCGACCACTTTCACTACCGAAGAGAGCGTTTACCTTAAACTATCCCTGCAAGCATTTACGCTCATTTTCAAACATGCTGATAAAGCCGATGCTGAAAAAGCTGCAACTGATGACATCACAGAAAAATACGACGAAGCACATTTGCAATTAGGACAACGTCGTTTGCTCTGCTTCCGCTTAGAAAACAATACATTATATATATCCATGATTGGCCAGAATGAGGATGTACACAAAGCCCAGAAAGTTATTCGTGGTGCAGTCAATATTTTGAGTAAAGTGGCAAACGCAGCCCACCAACCGAAGGTTTGAAAAACAGATCGTGAACTCTCCCGTCACCAGCTTCAACCCCATTGTCGCACCTCAAGCAAAGCTCTTGATTCTCGGCTCAATGCCGGGCGTTAAATCTTTACAGGAACAACAGTATTACGCACATCCGCGTAACGCTTTCTGGCAAATTATGAAGCATCTGCTGGAGTTTGATGATGAGCTGAATTACACCCGGCGTTTAGAACATATTCAGAGGCATGGCGTTGCGCTGTGGGATGTTGCACATCAATGCATAAGACCCGGAAGCCTGGACAGTGAAATTGATAGAAACAGCGTCATACCCAACGAGATAGCCAGATTATTAAAAGCGAACCCGAGTATCCGGGCAATTTGTTTCAACGGGCAAACGGCAGCAAAAATGTTTAAACGACATTTCCCAGGCTTGCTGACGACTCCCGGGATCTCTTTCATCACCCTGCCATCCACCAGCCCTGCACATGCCTCTCTCAGCTTCGCTGATAAATTAGCAGCATGGCATATCGTTAAAGAAATATTACGCTCTAGCGCCTCACGGCGTCATTAACACAGAACGCCCCATAGCACTTTGCTCCCCACTATGATCCGCTTCACGCTTTCGCTCCTCCCGTGGCGTCACACCATAATGATTCCGGTAAGCCGTGCTGAAATAGGAGGCGCTGGAAAAGCCACAGGCTAATCCAATCTGTAAAATTGTTTTATCGCTTTGGCGTAACAATTGGCGCGCATGCTCCAGACGAAGATCCAGGTAATATTTAGAAGGCACCGTCTGCAAATGCTTTTTAAACAAGCGCTCAAGATGCCGCCTGGAAACCCCCACATGGTGTGCCAGATCATCTGTCGACAAAGGCTCTTCGATATTCATCTCCATCAAGGTGACCGCTTCGATCAATTTTGGCTGACTGGCACCAATTCTTGCTTTTAACGGAATACGCTGTTGCTCCTCTGACGTGCGCATACGCTCATAAACAAACTGCTCGGATATCGATGCAGCCAACTCCATACCATGCCCCTGAGCTATCAAAAACAACATCATATCCATAGCGGCAGTTCCGCCACTGCAGGTATAACGTGCACCATCAATCTCAAACAGGTTATTTGTTACCAGAGTATTGGGGAATTCATCTTTAAGGCTGGCGATATCCCACCAGTGTATTGTCGCCCTATAATTGTTCAGAAGCCCCGCACAAGCCAACAGATAGGAGCCCGTCCCGATACCACCCAATGCAATGCTACCCCGGCTCTGGCGGCGCAACCAGCCAATCACGGCTTCATTGCCGGTTCGTGCAATGGGACTTGCACCACACACAAAAACGGTATCTAACGAAGGAATATCATTAAGGCTGCAATCTACCAGAATTTCAACACCCAGGCTGCTTGCAACCGCTTCACCGTCATGACTTACCAGGACAGTCTCGTAAAGATCATCTCCACTCACCCAATTCGCCATCCGCAACGGCTCTATTGCCGATGAGAAGGCAATAAGGGAAAAATTAGGAAGCAATAAAAAACCAAACCTTTTAGGTCTGGGTTTATTTTCTTGCGTGCTCTGTTTCCATATTGCCAACGGACTTGCCTCTGCATATTCTTATTAGTAAATAGATCTGAGCCTAACAATAATGATCTTTAGAGCCTAATTCCTTAGCCTTTTTTCCAAATGTCAGCTTAGCGCAAGTTCATGTCGCACTACAGAAATTAAAGGCCTGTATTCATGAGCGTTTTTTACTGATACTGACTATAGACAACTCAACAGGCCGGTTGTTACTGGCCTTTGACCTAATATTGGGCTGAACGGACGCCCACCATAAGCTCCGAATTAATAATGAGGTAGTACTCCCATGTTGAAACAACCGGTTAATCGCGCACTTTTTGATGAAGTGATGGTTCCCAATTACAACCCTCAACAGATGGTACCAGTTCGCGGCCGTGGTTCACGAGTATGGGATCAGGAAGATAATGAATATATCGACTTTGCCGGAGGTATCGCTGTAAATGCACTTGGCCATGTACACCCGGCGCTGGTTGCTGCACTCAAAGAGCAATCAGATAAGCTTTGGCATATGAGCAACACCTTCACCAACGAACCAGCGCTTCGTCTGGCAAAAAAACTTACCGATGCCACCTTTGCGGATAAAGTTTTTTTCTGTAACTCGGGTGCAGAAGCAAATGAAGCAGCCTTCAAGCTCGCTCGCAAATACTCATATGATAATTTTGGCCCTGAAAAGCATGAAATCATCGCCTTTTATCAAGGCTTTCATGGCCGGACACTGTTCACTGTCTCTGTAGGTGGACAAGCAAAATACCGTGAAGGGTTTGAACCTGCCCCAGGTGGAATTTCGCATGTGCCTTTCAATGACTTAGCAGCACTCAAAGCCGCTATTTCAGATAAAACCTGTGCGGTTGTCATGGAACCTATCCAAGGAGAAGGCGGTGTTATTCCGGCTGATCCTGAATTTGTAAAAGGCGTACGTGAGTTATGCGACCAACACAATGCTCTGCTTGTCTTCGATGAGATCCAAACAGGCGTGGGCCGGACCGGACACCTGTATGCCTATATGGGAATGGGAGTAGAACCCGACATACTCACCAGCGCTAAAGCATTAGGTGGCGGTTTTCCCATTGGCGCGATGCTGACAACCAATAAAATCGCTCCCAGTTTCGGTTTCGGTACACACGGTAGTACCTATGGAGGTAATCCACTGGCCTGCGCTGTAGCAGAAACCGCATTGGACCTGATTAATCAACCTGAATTACTGAATGGCGTCGCTGATAAGCGTGCTTTGTTTGTAGAAGACCTGCAAAAAATAAACGCTAAACATGAAATCTTTAAGGAGATTCGTGGCGATGGCTTATTAATTGGGGTTGAGCTAATCGACAGCATGCATGGCAAAGCTGCATCTTTTCTTGCAACGGCTCGCGAAGAGGGACTGATGATTTTAATGGCAGGTCCGAATGTACTGCGCATGGCTCCTTCTCTGATCATACCCGATGAAGATATTCGTGACGGTATGGCATTATTGGAACGCGCCATAATAAAAGTACTCATGGCTGAAAACGCTTAATCTGTCAAAGCTCAGTGCTACTTGTAACCAAAGCCCAGTGCTATTTGTAAGGTGATAAGTAGCACGGGTATCTTTTAGATGTGTTAATAAAGTTCAGCAACTACTTATTGGCAAACAGAACGAGACACAAAGAATTTTCCGGGGAGGGTTGTCAGTCAGAAAGGAGGTGAAAAAACAGGGCGGTACATATTCAAAGATACACTTGTTTAAAGATGCTCTCGATTAATACGCAACCAGCCCATCCCGACTATTACTTGTCTGCAGGCTTACCCAATACAATCTGACGTGGCCCGGCAAGATTCTGCTGGCCAGTAACACCGCTGGCAATTTGTTGAATCTGACCACCAGCCCGGAGGAAAGCCGCTGTTTGTTCTTCAATAGAGTCATGAGTTTCGGTTGCTGCTTTTTTCTTAGGCTTTGCTGCCATAATAGAGAATCCTATGGGGAGAATGAGGGCACAGTATACCAGTTTTACAAGCAAGAATCTTGCGGCCTGAATGTCGCAACGCTCAAACTCTCCTAATCTCTGATTAAACTCCCCTCCTTCATCGCTCTTAAGTAGCTTGTATCTCTAACATTAGTTGTGTATTGTGATTCCGATGTATATGATTTTTTGATCAGCTACATCTGAAAACAACCGGTATTGAAGACATTATGACTTCCCGGTTTTAACTTACTATTTATGAGAAATATTGAATATGTCCGACAAGCAGACTGGAACAGTTAAGTGGTTCAACGATGAGAAAGGTTTTGGTTTTATTGAGCGTGAAAATGGTAAAGACCTTTTTGCCCACTTCCGTTCTATCGTTGGTGAAGGCCGCAAAACTCTTCACGAAGGACAGACAGTTCGTTTCGTAGAAGTACAAGGCGAAAAAGGTCCTCAGGCTGACCAGATCGAAGCTGTATAATGAACTTCTCTGGCATTGTTGAATAACAATGCTGAGGCTGAATTGAGAGCAGTAGATTAACCTTTACCGCTCTCGATCTTCCGATCAGAGTTAAGCTCGAAAAGCCCGCATTAGTGCGGGCTTTCGTCGTTATAGAGCATCCGCAAACCTACATTAACTCAATCACGCGAAATAAATTTCCCCGTTTCTGTATTAATCCTCACTTTTTCACCTTCTTTTATATATTCAGGCACTTGCAGCTGATAACCGTTGATGCATTTTGCGGGTTTAGTCCGCCCTGTAGCACTAGCAGCTTGCATTCCCGGTATACATTCCACGATTTCAAGAACAATCGTCGTAGGCAGTTCCAGGCCGATAATCTGATCATCTACCAGCATTGCATTAATACCGCCCAAGCCATCGCTGAGAAATGCTAGCTGCTCACTGATAATTTGTTCCTCTACACTGTACTGGCTGTAGTCTTCCTGATCCATGAAGGTGTAAACATTACCCTCACGATAAAGTAACGACACCTGACGCCGCTCAAGAGCCACTGAAGTAACAACATCATCTCCAGTATAAGTTTCTTCGCGTTTACCACCGTGTGGTAATTGATTAAAGCGCACTTTATAAAGCGTCTGCGCACCTCTTGATGACGGGCTACGCACATCAACATGCAGGACTCGATATAATGTTCCGCTGATTTCTACAACATGTCCTTTTCTAAGTTCTGAAGCTCTCGGCATGATAGTGACCAAAATAAAAAAACGGTATTGAAAGGGGAGCAGAAGTATACTTCACAGGCAAGAAAAAGTGATCACTTATGATGAAACCGGCTCAGCTATTTTGTCTGCCAGGCAAACCATCAAGTCAGTTTATTAACTATTAAAAGCCACTGCACTTGTTCAGATTAATATTCAAACGATTATGCTTGTTTATGTATAATAATTTCTAGTAGCAACTCGACAGGAGATACCTTATTTACATACTCTATTGGGACCGGGGCGGGGCCAATATGGCTACTCACGCGGTGTTGGAAGAACTTGGCGTTGATTATCAGCTCGTTGAAATAGACCTTGCCCGCCAGATGCAAAAAACACCGGAGTACCTCGCCATTAATCCAAACGGCAAGGTCCCCACCCTGCTACATGATGGCCATATTATTTACGAATCGGCCGCCATTCTCATATACCTTCTGGATCAGCACCCTGAATCAGGCTTATCCCCTATCACAACGTCACCACAAAGAGGCCATTACTACCAATCACTCATCTGGATGTCGAATACACTACAAGAGGCCGCCAACCGCTGGGCACATCCCGAACATTACTGTGATAACACAGCAGGTCAACACTCGTTAAAAGTAAAAGCGTCTGCAGAGCTTGAGCGCTGCTGGCAAGTAATCGAAAAAGACCTTAGCGGGAAAGGCCCCTGGATACTGGGGGATACATTAAGTGGTGCTGACTTTCATCTGTTTATGATTGCCTACTGGAGTCGCCGCTACGAAAGCCGGGCACAAGATTATCCAAAGATTAAGCAGTTGCTGATAACCTTACTCAAACGCAGTTCTATTCAGGCAATGCTGAAACAAGAAGGCCTCTCTTTTAAATGCAAAGAGGCATGACAAATTCGAGGGCATAAAAACGCGGCAGTTATTAATACAAGCAAGCAGCCGCGTCATCATATCTATTTCACCTGCTTACCCGGCTCTCATTGCCATATTTCACCACTTCATTTCACCTGTGGCGACCTTCGCACCAATACCCAATGCGACTGGCAGACCGGCATCAGGATAATTTTTCTGCATAGTCTCAATTAATGTAGCAGAGTTGTCCGCGGTGTCTGCTGCCTTATAAAAACCTTGTAGGTATCTGCGCGTATAACGAATCGTATTCAAATCCAGCTCCGTTTCCGCCTTCATATGACCCGGTACAACAACAGCAGGTTTTAAGCTTTCCATCTCATCGAGTTGTGCTAACCAAGCGTTACGGGCGCTTGTGCTTTGCACATCAGCTGTCCACACATGCAAATCACCGAACACTGCGACGTTACCAACAACAGCTTTTAAAGAAGGAATCCATACATAAGGACGATGCGCCAGTTCTCCGCTAGTACCGTGAAGCTCAAGAACTTCGCCATCGACATATAGCTTATCGCCTTTAAGGAGCTGTGGAAGAATAGGATTTTGTGGCGCATTTACTCCCATTTTCGGGCCCCAAAATGAAACCTTTGCAGGTAACTTAGATTCGATTTTTTCACGAACCGCAGCACTTGTCAGTACTTTTGCCTCTGGAAATATTTCTTTCAGTACTTCTACACCAAAGTAATAATCAGGGTCTGCCTGACTCACAAAGATAGTAGTCAGTTTTTTGCCACTGTCCAATATATTAGCCGCAATACGATGAGCATCAGCCCGCGTAAAACCCGCATCAATAACAATAGCTTCTGTTTCACCGCTGACCAACACCGAGTTCACATGAAAGCTCTCTGCATTGGCATTATAAACTTTTAACGCCAACGGCTCTGCGGCTTGCGCTGAAGCCAATGTGCTTACCAGTAATGCACCCAAGATCATTTTTTTAAACATCTCTGTATTCCTCATAGAATTAACAATTTGTTCGCTAAGCCACCTGTATGAAGCTAAGCATGGCAACACTATAATTTCATTATCCGATCAGATAAACTGCTAAAAATGCGCAATATTGTTTCACAAATAGATCAAATAAAAGAGTTAATGAAATGGACAGACTTACTGCCATGCGGGTTTTTGTCGATGTAGCACATACGCGTAGTTTTACCGCCAGCGCAGAACGCCTGGATATGTCACGTGCGATGGTAACGCGCTACATTGCCACTATGGAAAAATGGTTAAATGCCCGGCTGTTACAACGCACAACACGACTCGTAACGCTGACTCATGCGGGCGAACAAAGCCTTCAACATTGCTTAAAGATGCTCGATATTATGGAGGATGCCGAGGCAGAAATAACACCTGAGGAAAACACGCTACGGGGACAACTCAAGCTAACCTGCAGCATGTCTTTTGCCCATGCTCACTTGGCAACAGCCGTGTGCGACTTCCTTGCATTACATCCACATCTGAAAATTGACCTTGATGCTAACGACAATACACTCAATTTGGTAGAAGCCCGGATTGATCTGGCGATCCGTATCAGCAACACGCCTGATCCAATGCTGATTGCCCGCCCTCTGACGCAATGTGATTCAGTATTGGTTGCTTCACCTCATTATGTAGAGACTCATGGATATCCACAGCATCCATCAGAACTGGCACAACACGCCTGCCTGGGATATGCCAACTTTGGAAAAGGAGTCTGGCAATTATCGCGTAATAAGCAGCTTGAACAGGTCGAAGTCACTCCGCGCTTCACTGCCAATGAAGTCACTGTTTTACTAAATGCAGCACTCAGCAATGCAGGAATAGCGCTACAGCCATGCTACCTTGCTAATCCATATATTACCGAGGGATCTCTGGTAAAGATCCTACCCGAGTGGTCTCCCCCCCCGCTAACTTTATACGCGCTTTATGCTTCCAGGCGGCATTTATCACCCGCCGTACGTGCTTTGCTGGATTTTTTGGTTAAGCGCTTTACCTCCCCACCCTGGTAACGACACAACAAATTATTTAGAAATCTGAAAATCAGGTCGCATACTCAACAGATTCTTTTAACGTTTTCACCAATAATGGTTAAATCAGACAAAAGGACTCAAGTATGGCTCACGACTACACACAATGGCTGGACTGGCTGGATTCGCAACAAGATGAGATGCTGGCGAAAACCATTGAACTTGCTTTGTTAAACTCAGGCTCCCTGAATACAGCCGGCGTCAATCGTGTTCGTCAAAAGCTAGCGCAATACTGCGAAGCGCTTGGCGGTAACGCAGAGGTGATTCCTGTCGCGCCCTTTGAATTTGTCAGTGCTTCAGGAGAAGTGTCCCATGCACCCTTAGGGGATGCTCTGCGCATCCGCAAACGCCCGGAAGCACCACTACAGATATTTTTCTGCGGTCATATGGATACTGTATTTCCTGCAGACTCCTCTTTTCAAGATATCACCTGGCTGGACGACAATACCTTAAACGGCCCCGGTGTTGCCGACCTGAAAGGGGGATTAATGGTAATGCTTAAGGCCATTGAAGCCTTAGAACGTAGTCCTTGGGCAAATAACATTGGTTGGGAGATTCTGTTCAATCCCGATGAAGAGATCGGCTCTCCCGGCTCAGCACCCCTGATTGCGGATGCAGCGAGCCGCGTTGATCTGGGTATGATTTACGAGCCTTGCATGCCCGATGGCACGCTTGCCGGTGCTCGCAAAGGCAGCGGCAACTTCAGCATTGTGGTACGGGGCAAAGCAGCTCATGCAGGCCGTGAACATCACCTTGGACGCAATGCGATCCGTGCCATGTGTGATTTCATTTCAGCCTTAGATGATCTCAACGGACAGCGCGAGGGCGTTACGATCAACCCTGGTTTTATCGAAGGTGGCGGTGCCGTCAACGTGGTTCCCGATCTGTGTTTGTCACGTTTTAACATACGTTTAGAGCGCCCGGAAGATGAAGCATGGTGCACACAACATATCGAAGAATTGATAGCAGAACTTAACCAACGTGATGGTATTAATGCCACTTTGCACGGCGGTTTTGGCCGCAAACCCAAAGTACTGAGTGCTGCTAACCAAAAGCTATTTGAACTGGCAAAAGAATGCGGCGAAGATCTTGGAATGAGCATCAATTGGGTCGCTACAGGTGGCTGCTGTGATGGCAACAATCTGGCAGCAGCGGGTATTCCTAATATCGACACGTTAGGCGTACAGGGTGGAAAAATTCATTCCAGTGATGAATATATGTTTGTCAGTAGTTTATCAGCGCGTGCGCGCTTAAGCGCTTTACTGCTCATGAAACTGGCTAGCGCCACTGACCTTAGTTGGCTAAAGGAGCAATAAATGCTGTTAATTCGCCCTCTTACATTTGCCGACCTGCAAGGCTTAGAACGTTTGGCGGTTATCTCCGGTGGCCGCATGACCACATTGCCTGCCAACCGTGATCATCTGAACGAATTGATTAACCGTACCCGACAGTCGTTACGCAAAGAGGTGACTCAATATTCTGATGAGAGCTACCATTTTGTCTTAGAAGATCAAACCAATGGCGAAATAGTGGGTGTCTGCGGTGTTGATGCAAGTGTGGGCATGAATACACCCTTTTATAGCTATCGAGTGGATGACGTCGTGCATGCGTCCAACGAACTGCAGATCCACAACCGTATTCCTGCCTTACATTTATGCCAGGATTACACCGGTTCAGCGCGGCTATGTACGCTGTTTCTGGATAAAGCACATCGTACCACAGCAAATCTGAATCTACTGTCTCGCTGCCGGATGCTATTTATCGCCCAATATCCGGAGCGCTTCGCAAACAAATTGATTGCCGAGTTACAAGGTGTCGCCGACAGCGAAAACCGCTCTCCGTTTTGGGAATGTCTGGGACGGCACTTTTTCAATATGGACTTCAATAAAGCTAACTACTTAACCGGCATTAATTCAAAAGGCTTTATTGCTGACCTGATGCCCCACTATCCGGTTTATGTGCCGCTATTAAGTGCGGAAGCTCAGGCATCGTTGGGCCAACCCCGCCCTGATATGGCAGAGGTTAAAACCCTGCTCGAAGAAGAGGGCTTCAGCTACCGCCGCTATGTCGATATTTTCGATGCGGGGCCTACGCTTGAAGCACGCACCCGGGATATTCACACGGTCGCACAGAACCGGCTAACCGAAGTAAAAATTGGCAACACAGATGCAGCTGAGCAACCCGTCGATGTGCTGATCAGTAATCTGGGACGCGAAAACTTCCGTTGTCTGATGACCGCACTTGATCCACAACACCCCGTCATTAGTGCAGAGGTAGCCGAAGCGTTACTCCTTAGCAGTGGCGATAAGGTTCGTACCATTCGCCTTTAACCGCAACAGGAGAAAGTATAATTATGATGGTAGTTCGCCCTATTCAGGCAAATGATTACAAAGCCCTGCGAGAACTGGCACGCAAAACCGGGCCGGGGTTCACTTCATTGCAAGACAATGATGAGCAGGTCGCGGCTAAACTTGAAGCAGCTCTCATCCCTTTTACTGCCCAAAGCCCCCCAAAAGAAGCCCTCTACCTGTTTGTCATGGAAGATACAGACACACATGAAGTTGTGGGCATATGCGGAATCGAATCAGCTGTGGGGTTAACCGATCCCTGGTACAACTACCGTGTAGGCACACTGGTTCATGCTTCTCGCGAATTAAAGGTCTATAACCAAATCAGCACCCTGACGATCAGCAATGATCATACCGGGTACTCCGAACTCTGCACGCTGTTTTTAACACCCGAAGCACGCCACAGTAAGCAAGGCTCGCTGCTGTCGAAATCCCGCTTCATGTTTATGGCAGAGTTTCCACAACGATTTAATGAACACCTGATTGCGGAGATGCGTGGTTATTCAGACGACAAAGGTGTCTCTCCATTTTGGGAAGGATTGGGCCGACACTTCTTCTCTCTGGACTTTGCGGAAGCTGATAAAATTTCGTCAATGGGCAAAGTATTTATTGCCGAGCTGATGCCCAAAAACACCATCTATACCAATCTATTATCCAAGGAAGCGCAGAATTCAATTGGCAAAACCCATGAGGCGACCACGCCTGCGCGCCGTTTGTTAGAGAACGAGGGGATGCGCTATACCGGCTATGTCGATATTTTTGATGGAGGCCCGACACTGGAAGCACGCGTCAACGATATACGCGCTATTCAGGAAAGTCGGTATGTCAAAGTACATATCACTGACACACCCGCTAAGGATAAAGATGAGGGTGAGCTTTATCTGATCAGCACCACCAAGCTTTGCCAATTTCGTTGCTGCATGTCGACGCTGACACGAGCGGGTAATAACTTAATTAATGTAACGCCCGACGTGGCCTCTGCACTGAACATTATTGAGGGCACGACTGTTCGCATCGTTCGACTGTCCTCAGGAAGGAGATTTTAATATGACGGCATCACTCTTCATTAACGGCCAGTGGCTGGCAGGCCAGGGCACAGCCTTTAATTCCGTTAATCCAACAACCGGCGAACCCATCTGGACAGGCCAGGCAGCCAGTGCAGAACAGGTATCCTCTGCTGTATCTGCAGCGAGGACGGCCAGCGCCGCATGGGCAAACCTCAGTTTCGAACAACGTTGCGAACAGGTGCGCCGTTATGCTGAACAGTTAAGCGAAAATAAGATGCCATTGGCGCGCACCATCGCAGAAGAAACCGGCAAGCCATTCTGGGAGACACAAACCGAAGCCGCGGCCGTTATTGGTAAAATCGAGATCTCTGTCAAAGCGGCCATCGAACGTACTGGCGAGCGCAGCAGTGATATGGCTGGAGCAAAGGCTGTGCTGCGTCACAAGCCCCACGGTGTTGTCGCTATTTTCGGCCCTTACAACTTCCCTGCTCACCTACCCAATGGACACATCGTTCCGGCTTTACTGGCAGGCAATACGGTTATTTTCAAGCCAAGTGAACTCACGCCTAAAGTGGCAGAACTGATGGTCTCTTTGTGGGAAAAATCAGGTTTACCCGCCGGTGTGATCAACCTGGTTCAAGGTGAAAAAGAGACCGGAATTGCCCTGGCCTCAAACCCGGATATTGATGGGCTTTTCTTCACCGGCAGCTCGCGCACCGGCCATCTGCTCCACGAACAATTCGCGGGGCATCCAGGAAAAATTCTCGCACTGGAAATGGGCGGCAACAACCCACTGATCATCGATGAGATCAGTGACATTAAAGCAGCCGTACACGAAACCATTCAATCTGCTTATATCACTTCAGGCCAACGCTGTACCTGTGCGCGTCGCTTATTTGTACCGTTAACCGACACCGGCCATCAGTTCCTTGAGCAACTAAAAACAGCCGTCAGCCAGATTAAGGTTGGTGGTCAGTTTGATGAACCGGCTCCTTTCATGGGGAGCTTGATCTCTGAAGCGGCCGCCGATGGTATGGTCGCCGTACAGCAACAACTACTGGACATGGGTGCAACTTCGCTACTCAAGCTGGAAAAACTCAAAGCAGGTACAGGCCTAGTATCCCCGGGCTTGATTGATGTCACCGCTGTTAAAAACATGCCAGATGAAGAACACTTTGGCCCGCTATTAAAAGTGATCCGTTACACTGATTTCGATGATGCTATCCGTCAGGCGAATGCTACGCAGTTTGGCTTATCTGCCGGCCTGTTCAGCGATAATGCCCAACACTTCGATCACTTTTACCGCCATATCCGTGCCGGCATCGTCAACTGGAACAAGCAACTAACAGGTGCCAGCAGTGCTGCACCTTTTGGCGGCATTGGTGCCAGTGGCAACCACCGCGCCAGCGCCTATTATGCCGCAGATTACTGCGCATACCCTGTTGCCGGCATTGAAGCAGATCATCTTTCATTGCCAGAGACGCTATCCCCAGGCCTGACACTCAACTAAGCCTAATGGAGATTGAGATGACATCCACTATCAATGCGGTAGAAGCCAATTTTGACGGCCTGGTCGGGCCAACACATAACTACGCTGGCCTGTCATTTGGAAACGTTGCGTCACAGAGCCACTCTGCCCAGGCATCAAACCCTAAGCAAGCAGCACTGCAAGGCTTAGCTAAAATGAAAGCCCTGCACGATGCCGGTATGACTCAGGGAGTCCTTGCTCCGCAAGAGCGGCCTGATATCAACACGTTGCGCCGCCTGGGTTTTACCGGCACGGATGCCGACGTCCTGCAAGCGGCCAGCACGCAAGCACCTAAAATTCTGGCTGCCTGCTGCTCGGCTTCGAGCATGTGGACAGCCAATGCCGCCACCGTATCACCCAGTGCTGATACGGCCGATGGCAAAGTACATTTCACACCGGCAAACCTGACTAATAAATTTCATCGCTCGATTGAACATGAAGTGACCGGACGTATTCTGAAAGCGACCTTCAGTGATGAGCGCTATTTCTCTCATCACCAGGCGCTACCAGGTGTGGAACACTTCGGTGATGAAGGCGCAGCAAACCATACGCGTTTCTGCCATGAGTATGGCCACGCCGGTGTTGAATTCTTCGTCTATGGCCGTAATGCATTTGATAGCAGCAAGCCTGCACCGGTTCGCTACCCGGCCCGTCATACTTACGAGGCATCGGCAGCCGTAGCTCGTTTACATGGTTTGCAGGATAAAGGGGTCGTTTATGCTCAACAAAACCCGGATGTGATCGATAAAGGCGTATTCCATAATGATGTTATTGCGGTGGGCAACCGTGACCTGATGTTCTGCCATCAGGAAGCCTTTTTAAATCAACCCGAAGTGCTGAAGCAGCTCACTGCTGCAATGAACAACCAGTTCAATGTGATTGAAGTGCCTAGCGCACGCGTCTCTGTTGAAAATGCCGTAAAAAGTTATCTGTTCAACAGCCAGCTACTGTCTATCAACGGCAAAACCGTGATTGTAATTCCTGAAGAATGCCAGCAGATACCCGCTGTCTGGGATTACCTAACTGAATTACGCGACGGTGATTCACCGATTAACGAGTTGAAAGTATTTGATCTGAAACAGAGCATGAGCAACGGCGGCGGGCCTGCATGCCTGCGCTTACGCGTGGTACTTAATGAACAGGAACAAGCCGCGTGTAACCCGAATACCCTGATGAGTGCAGCACTTTATTCTCATCTGACTCAATGGGTTGAGCAACATTATCGCGATCGTATCACAGAAGCAGATCTGGCTGATCCACAACTACTGCTGGAATCTCGCCGTGCACTGGATGAACTGACACAGATCTTAAATCTGGGCTCTGTTTATCCCTTTCAGCAAGTCTGAATTACTTTATGCCTCCTTATTAGTTGTAGCGCTTCTGTCACCGGGTGAAAGCCCGGTTTTTTTATTTGAAACCCTTTCTACATAGAGCAGATTACGAACCTCTAAATGGAACCCTTTGATCAACTTACATGAGCACATACTCAAAGATCAGATTCTCATAAAGGTAGTCCTCCCAATTTTAGCGCTGCTAAAAGTAGAAGTCAGGCCACCATCAATGGGAAAATACCTATAAGTGCAACTCGGTCACTTGGGTTACTCACCTTTGGCGAAATAGCCGTTTTGGCTGAATAAACTCAAAAAAAATGAAAATCTCCTGACAGACATATATTACTATTGTCTATCAGATACGATTTATCAAAAGCTGCTTTTTCATCAGCGGTTTGAACTAACTTTTTAATTAACCTTCTTTAACTAACTATTAACTAACTACAGGGTATACAAACAATGTCGATCACTCGCTATGAAACCGGCGTCCGCATGAGCCGCGCAGTGGTACATAACAATACCGTTTATCTTTGTGGCCAGGTAGCAGAAGATCGCACCGCGGGTATTACACAACAAACACAAACCATGCTGGCAAAAGTTGTTTCTCTGCTGGAGTCAGTCGGCAGTTCAAAAGAAAGTATCCTTTCAGCCACTATCTACCTGAAAGATATGAGCCTGTTTGCCGAGATGAACAGTGTTTGGGATGCATGGGTTGAGGAAGGCAAGGCTCCTGCTCGCGCGTGTGTAGAGGCGAAGATGGCTTCTCCGGAGCTGCTGGTAGAGATATCTGTCGTTGCTGCCGTTAATTAAAAACTGAATCTGATAGCATTTTTAACGCCCATCAAGCCTGTTATCACCTGACAGGCTTGATTTCCTAATCATCCAACAACTGATCCAGCGGGTAGCCACGAAAGGGTTTTCCGGTTTCAAGTACTACATGACTGCTAATATTAATTTGTCCGGGTATCAGATCGAGTAACCGGTCATTAATGGCGTTATATCTCAGCATATCTGGCGCCACAATTTTAAGAAAGAAGTCAAACACACCACTCACCGTATCACATTCAACGACTTCAGGAATGCCCTGGGCTGCCTGACGAAACAGACGAAACGCCTCAGTGCTCTGATCCTTTAAACTGACGGTCGCAATCACCGTGACACTGCGACATAGTTTTGGCAGATTTAACACAGTCAGATACGGACCGATCAATCCTTCTTCTTCTAATTTTTTCACCCGGTTTAAACAGGAACTCGGGGAGAGGCTCACCCTTTCCGCCAGATCCTGATTAGTGATGCGTGCTTCATTCTGAAGGACTGAAAGAATCTTTCGATTGATACGGTCAAGCGTCATAAAACAATCCGATTCTTACTATTTTCAATCCGCATAGGGTACCTATTATTCACCAGGTTAGGTAAAGCATCGACAAACAGCCTTCAGCACTCATTGATAACAAAGTACTTCTTATAACAGAGGCACTCTATACTCGGGCTACTTCTATACTTATGCATAAAGGAAGCTAACTAAAAAGCGGTTTCCTTTCCAGAGAGTGACCGCTTTTATCGATCCGTCACAAAGAAAAAATCACATCTGAGACTGCAGGTAGTTTTCCAGCCCAATCATCTTAATCAGGCCCAGTTGCTGCTCAAGCCAATAGGCATGATCAACTTCTGTATCTTCCAACAGCTTCTCAAGAATCTCCCGGGACTGATAATCCTGCTCTTCTTCACAGATTTTAATCACTGCTTTGAGCTGGTCAGCCACGCTATATTCAATACGCAGATCGCTTTCTATCATCTCGGCAACATTAGAACCGATTTTCAACCCATCTCGCGTCACCATATCAGGTATGCCTTCGAGAAAAAGCATACGCTCGATCAGTAACGCGGCATGCCCCTTTTCATCTTCGACTTCATGATCGATACGCACAAAAAGTTTGCTTAACCCCCAATCATCGTACATGCGTGAGTGGATAAAGTACTGATCCATGGCCGCCAGTTCCATTGCCAGCAACGAGTTCAAGCCGTCAATTACACGTTGATTACCTTTCATACATTCTCTCCGCCCGATTAAAGCTTGCTCTGTAGATAATTTGCGATACTCATCTGGCTAATCAGATGCTGCTGCGCCTCAATCCAATCGAGATGCCCTTCTTCGGCTTCAAGAATCTCTTCCAGCATATCACGGCTAACATAGTCAGATTGGGTTTCACACAGCGCAATGGCCTGACGAAGCAGCGCCAACTGCTCCATCTCAAACTCCAGATCGCACTGCAGCATCTCAGCGGTATGCTCGCCAATCCGCAACCGCTCAAGATGCTGAAGATTGGGCAACCCTTCAAGGAACAAAATTCGTTCGATCAGGGCATCAGCCTGCTTCATATCTTTGATAGATTTTTTATAGGACTTTTCATTCAACTCATCCAGCCCCCAGTGCTTATACATACGAGCATGCAAAAAAAACTGATTAATAGATGTCAGCTCAGCCGTCAAAACCTTACTGAGCATACTTAGCACCTGCTTATCACCCTGCATAACACCCTCCGGCAAACTTTAGTTAAGTTTATAAAACACATGAAGCTTAAAACGATGCGCGGCAAAAGTCATACGTTAGGATTAAAATTCGAACAAAGCTTGCTTTAAATCTACATGAGAATTATTATCAATCTTAATAACATATAGATTTTAGCATATCAGGTTCTATCATCATGTATATTTGTATTTGTAACGCAGTAACTGATTCACAAATTAAAGATGCCCTCGATGAAGGTGCTACGAATGTCTCTGATCTGAACAAATCGTTATCGCTTGGTAGCTGCTGTGGGAAGTGCACACGCACTGCACGACAGATCATCAAACAGCACAGGTCAGCAAAGGAAGTTGATGAACTCGCTTACAGCGCTATTTAACACCTAGCCTAACTCATTACCCTATCTCATTAACCTATCTCTACAGCCTCACGCTTTTAGAGTGACTCTGTGTAAGATAAGTAGCGGATAGCTTCGCAACAGGAACGAAATAATATTTCGCCCCATCCCCATCACTCCCTTCCGCTATTTCTGCGCTGCTATTTAATTACGCCTTAATTACGAGTAAATATTTGTTATCTCAATAAATTATCTAAAAACCACATTCCGATGACTTTTACTTACTATCCGAATTAAATTTTTCATTAGCTATTATTTCCCTATTTTATTGCTCACTACACACCTATTTAAACAGCTCATTTTGTCAGGCCGCGCGTAGAATATAAAAATGACAATGAGAAATAAGTGAGCGCAACATGCTGATTATTCGCCCCTGCAAAGAAAGTGATCTGGATGATCTGATGAATATCTCTCGTGCTGTCGGCAAAGGGATGACATCAATGCCTGCCGATGAAGCCGCATGGCAGGAAAAAATCAGTGCATCGGCTCAAGCATTTAACTCTGCCCTACCAGCAGCGGATAGCAACACCTATTTCATGGTACTGGAAGATACGGCTACCGGGCATATTGCCGGTACCACCGCTATATACACAGGTGTGGGGCTTAAGCGCCCTTTTTACTCTTACAAAATATCCACACTGGTGAGTAGCAGCAGCGACCTGGATATTATTCGTAAAACCAAAGTCCTTAATATCGTCAATGATTACACCGGCTCTACTGAGGTCGGCTCTATTTATCTGTTACCGGAATACCGTAAACCCGGCGTTGGGCAGTTCCTTTCACGTGCACGTTTTCTGGCAATGGCTGATTTCCCGGAACGTTTCGGCGATCAGGTTATTGCCGAGCTACGTGGCTGGCAGGATGAAAATGGACGGTCTCCGTTGTGGGATAACTTAGGCAAGCCTTTCTTTGGTATTGAGTTTCAGGATGCCGTAAATACCGCCGCACTGAAAGGTTCGCAGTTTATCTCTGATCTGATGCCTAAGTATCCCATCTATATCAACTTGCTACCGCAGGAAGCACAAGACGTTATTGGCAAACCTCACGACTCTTCTGCGCCTGCTTTATATATGCTGAAAAAAGAAGGGTTTCAATTCACAGGTTATGTCGATCTGTTTGATGGAGGCCCTTCCGTACAGGCAGATATCAAAGAGATACGCAGTGTCAAAGACAGTAATAGCAGCCACTTTCAGGTCATTGACAGCCTACCCGCTTCTTCGCAAATGTACCTGATCAGCAATGAAAACCTGGACAACTATCGTGTTGCATTAGCCCCGGGGAAACTCAACGAAAACGGCGATATCATTATCGATCAAGCCACATTCCGGACATTACAACTGGCTGTCGGGGGGCTGGTGCGGTTTATTCCTATGAATCAATCAGCAGCGCATAAATCGCATGCAACAGCGGCATAATGAGTATGTGAGTGTGATACCTTTATACTCAATTCACTCAATGAGTTTCATTATTTCCCCGGAGATACAGTGATGGCCACGAGTAACTGGATTCTTACCGCCCAATGCCCGAGTCGTTTAGGTACGATTGATGCCGTAACGGGGCTTTTATATCAGCATCAGCATTACGTTACTGAGTTGAACTCTTTCGATGATTGCCATAGCAACCAATTTTTTATCCGCGCGCAGTTCAGGGTTGAAGCGGCTTTTGATGAATCGGATTTCCGGCGTCAGTTTGCAGTGAGGGCCGGGAAGTTTGGCATGCAATGGCGGCTGCGCTCAACCGCCGACAAACCCAAAGTAGTGATTATGGTTTCTAAGTTTGATCACTGCCTGAATGATCTTCTTTATAAACACCGTATTGGTCAGCTATCCATCGAAATCCCCGCTATTATCTCCAACCACCCTGACTTGGCATCGCTGGCTGAGTGGCATGGCATTCCTTACTATCACCTACCTGTCACCGCAGCGTCTAAAGCGGAGCAGGAAGCCAAGGTCATGAGAATCATCAAGGACTCGGATGCGGAGTTAGTGGTGCTTGCACGTTATATGCAGGTGCTATCGTCAAATATGTGTCAGCAGTTAGAAGGCTGGGCAATCAACATTCACCATTCACTGCTGCCTGGCTTCAAAGGTGCTAAACCGTATCATCAAGCCTATGAAAAAGGTGTTAAAACCGTTGGTGCCACCGCACACTATATCAACGATGATTTGGATGAGGGCCCCATCATTGCGCAGGGTATTGAACCCGTTGACCATACTTACTATCCGCAAGACCTGATAGCCAAAGGCCGCGATATCGAGCGTCTGACCTTATCCCGGGCTGTCCGCTATCATGTCGAACAACGGGTCTTTTTAAATGGCGACAGGACAGTTGTTTTCGCAGATTAAGACTCAATCGGCTGAGCGATGCACGTAGGGCGCAACGCCTTATAATCGAAAAGAATTTGCTCTACATCCCGGCTCGAGTTTTGCGCCTTGCGTTGATAATGGCTGATAGTGCGCTCTAAATACGTCTGATCCTCCTCCCGGGAGAGATCCCACATAACCGACCCCGTCAGTGAAATGGGCTGCTCTACGCCCATAGCTACATGCAAAATCTCATAGAAACGATTATTTTCACAGACCAAGTGCTCATTTATCAGTCCAAAGTTCATGTCGACAAGCGCTGCCCGCACTTTGTAGTTATGCAGTACGGGGCACAATAAAAATTCCATTTTTTGTGTAGGGTTGGCGTTAATCAAGCCCTCTACCAACTCAATTAACAGATCCCCGCCCACACCGGCAATAATAACCAGATGTATGCTAGCAGCGTTCGCCAACCTGGCCTCAGACAACTGCAGTTCTGACACATCTGTACAATGCACCTGCCAGGCATGCTCAGGAAAACCCTCCGTAAAGTAGCGCTGTAATTTACCCTGCACCTCCGCTATTAGTGGCTCAACCACATCAACAAAATGCACTGTGCGAGCGGCATCCCGACGCAATAACAAATACCCCAACAAGCCATGATCGCAACAGCAATCCCAGATATGTTCGTAGGGTTGGGCAATCATCTTATCAATTTGCTGTAAACGCTGACTGGTCTTCACGTAGCCTTCTCTGTAATGCTTCTCTATAACGCTGCTGTAAATCGGTTCTGTTTAACCGCTCTGTATATCGATTCTTTATAACGGCCTCTGTCACTCTACCTATCTCAAAAGAGATCTCTGGCCAACCTACCTGATAAAATACTCTGAATGGAGGATCACCAACAGATAACTTAAAACCGTCTATTTTAGCGTCGAATGCTCGTATTCTGTCTATCCTTTTTTCTACGTTTAAGCGCATTCATTCTTAAATTTCACACGCTCAATCCCAAACAGGATGCAGAAAGGCTCTTTTACTCTCATTTGAACAAAAATCATCCAATTATTTGCACTTTACCCCTTTGAATCACTCCGCAATCCTTTATAGTACCGTACCGCTTATGCAGCATTTTTAAACGCTTCCCAGATTCAGGAATAATTCATTGATCTCCACCGCAAACATCACCATGCAATTTGGCACCACGCCATTGTTCGAAAATATCTCAGTAAAATTTGGCAACGGTAATCGTTACGGCCTGATTGGCGCAAATGGCTGCGGAAAAACCACCTTTATGAAGATACTGGACGGTAGCCTTGCGCCTACTTCCGGTAATGTCTCGATCTCCGCGAACCAACGTGTCGGCAAACTGCATCAGGACCAGTTCGCCTTTGAACAGTTCAGTGTGGTTAATACGGTCATCATGGGCCACAAAGAGCTATGGGAGATCAAACAGGAACGAGAGCGTATCTATTCCCTGCCGGAGATGTCTGAAGAGGAAGGGATGAAAGTTGCAGAACTCGAAGTCATCTTTGCCGAGATGGATGGCTACAGTGCAGAAAGCCGTGCAGAAGAGATATTGCTGGGTGCCGGTATTGATCAGTCCCTGTTTTATGGCCCGATGAGCAGTGTTGCACCCGGTTGGAAGTTGCGCGTGCTGCTGGCTCAAGCGCTGTTTTCAGACCCGGATATTCTACTGTTGGATGAGCCAACCAACAACCTGGATATCAACTCCATTCGCTGGTTGGAAGCGCTACTTAACGAGCGCAAGAGTACCATGGTCATCATCTCGCATGATCGCCATTTCCTGAATGCGGTTTGTACTCATATGGCTGATATCGACTATCGTGAGCTGCGTGTTTATCCAGGCAACTATGACGACTTTATGATGGCGGCAACTCAGGTACAGGAGCGTCTGCTCTCTGAGAACGCTAAAAAGAGCGCACAAATAGCCGACTTGCAGCAATTTGTCAGCCGTTTTTCTGCTAATGCTTCAAAAGCTAAACAAGCAACATCACGTGCGAAAAAGATCGATAAAATCCAGTTGGATGAAGTAAAACCTTCCAGTCGTATTAACCCTTTTATCCGCTTCAATCAAGATAAGAAACTGTTTCGTCAGGCGCTGGTTTTGGAAGACCTGGGACATGGGTTTGATGGAGAGCCGCTATTCACAGGTGGCAATATCATCCTGGATGCGGGCAGCCGCTTAGCTATCATCGGTGAAAACGGTGCAGGCAAAACGACCCTGTTACGTTGTTTGCTCGGCCAGTTAAGCCCTGAGCAAGGTGTTGTTAAGTGGTCAGAAAACGTCAATTTCGGCTACTGCCCGCAGGACAGCACCACTGACTTTAACTCGGACCTTAATCTGTTCGATTGGATGAGCCAGTGGCGTAAACCCAACCATGGCGACCAGATTGTTCGCTCAACACTCGGACGTCTGTTGTTTTCGGCTGATGACTACAACAAAAAAGCCAAAGTCTGCTCCGGTGGTGAAAAGAACCGTCTGTTGTTCGGCAAGTTGATGATGTCTGATCCTAACGTTCTGATTATGGACGAACCGACCAACCATCTGGATATGGAAGCGATAGAAGCGTTAAACATGGCACTGGAACATTACCCGGGCACCCTGATTTTTGTCAGCCACGACCGTGAGTTCGTCTCCTCATTGGCCACCCGTGTGATCGAGATCAAAGGCAAAAAACTGATCGACTTCCAGGGCACCTATGAAGAGTACCTGGCAGACCAGTTGGCCATGGAAAAGAAAATAAGCAAGCGCGGCTAATACCCTCAGGCAGGAGCGATATATTCCTCCTGCCTTCTTCCCTGTCATCTCTTTTTCCGCTTCGCTTCATATTTTTTGTAACGCCTGCCCACTGACTCAGTGCTTTCAACTGGAACCAAAAACGGAACCTTTCTATCAATGGGACCATTTTCGGTTCAATTTGACTTAAGGAACCATTAATGGTTTTATTTAAGCAAAGCGGCGATCAGGGAAAGCTAATGTCCACCCTCTCAGTATTAACAGGCGATATTGTCAACTCGCGGAACATTGATGCGAAACATTACGACACGATGCTGTACAGTTTGCAGCAAACACTTACCGAAATAAAAGAACACTACGCCGGCGTTTATGAAATATTTCGCGGTGATAGTTTTCAGGTGACATTTAAAGATCCTATCCCTGCTATGCGCTGCGCATTGTTATTGAAAATGGCACTGATCGCCTCTTCACCTGATGCCCCAGTCGAGGTTCGCCTGGCATTAGGTGTGGGCGGATACCGCGACTTGAGAAACAACAGCGGCACTTCCAGCGGCGAAGCATTCGAACTCTCCGGAATGGGTTTAGAGGCGCTAAAAAACAGTGATATTTCACTCCTCACCAACATCACTCCATTGAATAACCAACTGCAATTAGCCACTCAATTCTTAAACTTTCAACTATCAAGCATCACCCCAAAACAGGCAGAGGCTGTTTTGGCCTATATTCGCTGTGACTTTGGCGACCACCAACAAGTTGCCAAACAGATTGGCGGAAGCCGATCAAATGCCAGTAAACTGTTACGCCGCAGTGGTGCCATTTTGATTCGTGATTATGTACTCTGCTTTGAAAAAACATTAGCGGATAATATTCAATGAATGACATCAGCTTACTTCTGCTATTGATCATCGCTCACGTCATCGGTGATTTTTACCTGCAACCAAACCCGTGGGTCATATGCCGCTACCGCAAACATTTTAAATCACCCGCACTTTACAAACATGCAGGCGTCCATGGGATTCTGACATTTTTAATTTTAATACTGTTCAGTCCCATCAGTTCACTCACCTGTGTGGCGCTGGCAGCCTTCATCCTTATCTGCCACCTGAGCATCGACCTGCTGAAGTCCTACCTTCAGTCCAGTTTGAGATGGTTTCTGCTCGATCAGGCACTGCATATTCTCTGCCTGATCGCTGTTTGGGGATGGCTTGATGGTTGGAACCCGGACACAGTGACATCCGTGCTGGTCAATATAATCAACGAAAAATCGCTGATAATAGCTTTGGCTTATATTATTTGCGCGAAACCGGCCTCTATTATCATCAGCCTGATGCTTAAAAAATGGACTCCTCATCTGGATAGAGCCAATGCAAGTACTGATACAAGCACTGATATAAGCACCGATGCTGATACAGCCTTCACAAAGAGCGCTACAGTCGGCAGCCTTAAGTCTGCCGGTGAAACCATAGGTTATCTGGAACGCTGGCTGGTACTCAGTTTCGTTCTGCTTGATCTGTTGAGTGGTATTGGATTTTTACTTGCTGCAAAAAGTGTATTCCGCTTCAACGACCTGTCAAAAAGCAAAGATATGAAACTTACCGAGTACATCATGCTGGGAACATTCAGCAGCGTGACCATTGCGCTGGGTGTGGGTCTGTTTGCAACATATATCATTAAATAACAAATGCACGACAACTTCACGTCCGATGTAATCAGTTACAGGGAAAGACCATGCTAGCGCCAATGTGGGCTAGCATGCGGATATCCTAAACCAGTTACCGATCTTACTTGGGAGATGGCATTTCTTTAATATACAAATCTTGTTTGGCGTAAGGGATTTCAATATTATTTGCCCTGAACTCCTTCAATATTGAACAATTGAGAATATCAATTATACGCCCCTTAATGGCGGGTCTATCTATCCATACCAGTAATTCAAAATCGAGCGATGAGCCGCCGAATCGACGAAACCTCACCCGAGGTTCAGGGTCCATGCAAATCGATTTATCATTGTTGGCTACTGCCATTAACACGCTGCGAACCAAGTCGATATCTGCATCATAAGACACGCCAATAGGTAAGCGGCAGCGCGATTTTTCATGTGGTCCGCCTGACTCATTGACAATTTTAGTATTGCCTATGACGGAATTCGGAATGGTAATTTCAATATCGTCTCTTGTTAGCATTCGAGTGCTGCGCAGCCCTATATGCGTAATTTCACCCCGCTCTCCAGAATCTAAGACGACATAATCGCCCACTTTATAGGGCGCGTCTGCCATAATAAACACCCCCGAAAACAAATTGGCCAAGGTGTCTTTGGCAGCAAAACCAACGGCAATACCGACGATACCCGCAGATGCGAGCCATGCCGTCATATCTACATTCCAAATAGAGAAAATTAAATATACAGAAAGGATAATAATTACAATATTCAGAATATTCTGAAAGAGCGGCAAGGTTTTATGATTAACGCTTTGGAAGCGGGCCGGGTTCAAAGCGAGGCTCTGAAGTAAAACTCTATTGCCTCTTAACAAAAATAACGTCCATATAAGCATGCCAATAGACGTTAGTACCGACAGCCATATAAATAAATATGCTGGCTGTAAAATCGACAATGCGCTGGATAAACCGATGAGAAGAACCGTATAGTAAATAGGCCCATGTAGTAGCGCCCAAAAGCCATTAGCGAGATTTATTTTCGAGCGCGCTATTATTCTTTTTAAGCCGGCAATGACGATATATTTGAAAATAGAGGCTATAACGAAGGAAATTAATACCACCATTGTCGCTTGTATCATTGGACTGTCGCCGAATGATTCTAAAATGGGTGCAATAAATGTCTGAAACTTCTCAAGCATAGTTAATTTCTCAGCTTATTGAGTGGAGGGGTAATTAGCACACTAAGAGTACGTTTAAAAAATAAATTGACCTTTTTGAGTCTCGACTACGAGTCTTCAGTATAAATGGGGTCAGACGAGAATTACACTAAGTTAAGCCTGTTTAGCAGGATATCTGCGCCGATGTTAAGCGCCGGCATTTCGTGTCGGGGTTGGTTTAAAAATCAGAATGGTTGTAGCCTTCATATGACCGCTTTGTATCCTTGAGCGACCTGATTAGCTGTGAATCAATCCAGATCAGGCGTTTTATCGGGAACTATAAACAGACATAAAGAATTGTTATTCTGACTCCGATTGTCTGAATTAAAGGATTGTGCCTCTGAGCCCAATTAAGACCCCACTTAACTCCTGGAGACCGAACTATGGACAAGTACATTGTAACAACGCCCAATGACCGGCCGGCTTCACTCAAGGTATTTGGAACCGACGTCACTGTACTAGCGGCCGCCTCACAGATAGGCGGTTACGGGATAACACATCAGCAGGGTGAAGAAGGAAGCGGCCCGCCACCCCACAGTCACGGATGGGACGAGGCGTTTTTTGTGTTGTCAGGCGAAATTTCGTTTCAATGCGGTGAAGAAAAGTACTTATGCGCACCTGGCACCTTAGTCCATGTCCCGAGGAATACGATCCATGCATTCACCTACGGTGCGGGGGGCGGTTCGATGCTGGAATTAACAAGTCGGGAAAGCCGATCGGCAGAAATGTTCACCGAAGTGGATGCGAAGATCGATCCAGTCAACCCGGATATCGGGAAAGCATTGGAGATACTCGAGCGAAACGGAATTACCGTAGCAAAATAGCAGTTGTGTTGATCTTGTATTGAGAATTGTTGCTCTGACCCCAATTAACTCACAATTAACTCATGAGGGCGTTGAGCTCGTGTTTATGTACATACATTCGTTTATCACTGACACCTAGTAATGATTCGAGATCGCGCCCATCTTCAGGATAGGAGGCAACACCGAAGCTACCTGTAATATGCAGAGCCTGGCCTGCAACATAAAAGGGCTGTTCAAAGATAGAAAGTAATTTATCCGGAATGTTGTAGTCCCATGCAGATAACTTGTTGACCTCTGGAAGCAGGATGACAAACTCGTCGCCATGAATGCGAGCTACAGTGTCTTCAGCTCTTAACGCCTGCTTTAATCTCAGTGCTATCTGAATGAGCAGTTCATTACCTGCATCATGCCCCCATGTATCATTAACCACTTTAAATTTATCTAAATCCAGATAGCAGATTGCGACAATACTACCGGAGCGCTCTGCCATTCGAATAGCTTGTTCCGCCCGATCCATTAACAGATTGGTATTAGGCAACCCCGTCAGTAGATCAAAGTTTGCCTGACTATATAGTTTGTCTCTTTCATATTTAGCCAGAATATCTCTACTGTGAGCTTTTGATAGTCTGCTGGTTAAATAATAGAAAAACAGAACACCTGCCAATGTAATGCTCAGAATCTTTAACCAATTGAAAGCATTCCAACTAATATCTTTTTCCAGCGTTAGCCTGAAGGGTTGGGACTCATTCTCCACCTGCACTGTTTTTGTGTATGTATACAGTGGGTAGGCTGATTCCTCAATCTTTATCGGTTCGACCAAAACCTCTGTTACATCTTCAGTATTTACCCCAGTAAAGGAGAGAGTGGCACGGTAGCCACTCTGGCCCATTAACCCGTCAGGAAGCAAGTCCTTCCCTCTTATTACCAACATAGCAAAATTTAAAAACGGCATCTTTGCATCATCAAGACGGACATTTGGCATAGCCACGGCTGGTCGGTAAATAACGTAACCTTTGCCCCCTTCAAGAAGCTCAAACGGCCTTGAGGCCAGAGGTCTTGGGGCTTTTAAAGACCCAAGCAGCGTTTCAATTAAAATACCTGATGAGCTCGCAAGATCTAATCCAAGTACTTCCATTACCTCTGGAGACTCAGGCTCGATAAAACGAATGGGATAGTAAAACTGTTTTTCTGCAACAGTCGTTACCTGTCGGGTGGCAGTATAATCAAATCCATGAATCCTGAAATCAGGATAACCTTTTATTCGCATTAAACGTTCAAAAGCGTCTCGATCAGAATATGGTACCTCACTGGCAATTTCAAACATATACAGGTCAGGGTATAGCCTTCGAATACCTTGAGCATACGCACGAATCTGATCATCCTGGATATCATGAGAGATGGCAATAAAGTTAGCAAACCCTTCTAATGCCACCTCGAAAGAATTTACTGTGGTTTCTATTTGATAAACAGCGGTATCTAGCTCGTCCTCAAATGACTGCGCTAACCCGTTAAACTGAATCAAAAAAGCGAGAAGAGCCGCCGCGATCGGGCCTGCGAAGTAGAGAAGCTTGATGTGTAGTGGAATTGAGGATAATTCTGTACAACGTCCCATGTCAAATCCCTTTAGGTCAAACATTTCCATCAAACCGCGTAGCTTGTTACAAACACAAGGTATTCAGTATCCAGGGAAGAAGTTCAGTATCCATAGAACACCTCCTCCCTATTGAAATAACTCCCGCTTACATTTGTGGCTGAACACTTCAAACCAACAGGAGATATTCTGTCTGATATTATAGACACCTAGTTAAAGGAATTTAAACAAAATCATTTCATATAGGAAAAATAAATATTAATCATTAACCCTTTGTTAAATAAAACAAACGTTTGATTATTGCTGCTTTGTTTATTTTTTATTCTGATATGCTTTATTCACTGTTATCAACTACTAAACTTACCAACTTTCTTACCGCTGGAGATACAATAATTATCATTGGAAAGGCCACAGAAAATGCAAAAGACCAGGCTTTGAGCCAAATTAATATTATTCCATCGACTAAACCAACATTGAAAATACTAATTAACAGCGACATTAAGCATGACATCAGCAAAGCCATAAAAAATGAGAAAACATATGACGTATATTTCTTGGGTATCACTTCTATTTCCTGTAGATATGTGGATAACTCGACACAGAGCAGTATTTTCCAGAGCCGATGGTTTTCTATCAATTTTGTAAAAAAGAGCCATTTCTCTGCCCGACAGAATAAATCCTTTTGCAGAATCATATCTCGTTAGTTCTAAAGTTCAATAACGTAGCACTTTATTTGCGAATTCAAGGGCAAAGCTAGGCTCATCATGCAGCCCTCCGGGTCCATCTCAAAATAGAGTTTTTTGTAGATTAAAGTGTCGCCCCTGACATGCATTGGCTACAAACGGTAAACGCTAATCCTCAAGACGCAGACTCATTTGCTTTCACCTGACTCATACGCCCTGCTCTGTGTGAAACTTTTCCTATCTTTGGAATTTATCCGGATAAGCAATGTCGAATTTTTATCTTAATCACATATCGGGATATCTCATGGACACTCGAAGCCTGCTGGATCAATTACTAAAATCCGGGACTGATTTTTTACAAAACCAAAATACCGATAGCACTGCCTCAACTCAAGGGGATACATCTCAAAAAAGCACCTCTTTAGGCAGCCTGCTCTCCGATAATAAAGGAGGGTTGCTGGCTGGAGGCGTACTAGGCCTGTTACTCGGCAGTAAAACGGGGCGTAAAGTAGGTGGCAAAGTGCTTACATACGGCAGTCTTGCGGCGTTAGGTGCCGTTGCTTACAAATCCTATAACAACTGGCAAGCGCAGCAAAACCATCCCTCAACTGCAGCCGCTGCTCCCGCCGCCGCCCCCTTAAGCGCCCTGCCCGCACAAGAAGCAGAAAAACATAGCCGTGCTGTATTATGCGCAATGATAGGCGCAGCAAAGGCAGATGGGCATATTGATGAAAACGAGCGACGTTTAATTGACCAGGGAATTGCTAGTCTGACAAACGACCCGGATTTACAACGCTGGTTTGATCAGGAACTACACAAGCCCTTAAATCCAGTGGAGATAGCTGGTCATGCAAGCAGCCCGGAAATGGCGGCAGAGATGTACCTGGCCAGCTTATTGATCGTTGATGAAGACAGTTTTATGGAAAAAGCTTATCTGGATGAGCTAGCACGCCAACTGAAGTTTGATCCTTCATTAAAGGCGGAGCTGGAAGCTCAAGCAAAACAAGCGGTTTAGGCTTAAACCGGGCACCAACAGGCTTTTTCAACTCAACTTGTCGTTTCTATTGACCGCATAGAGACGACAAGTGTATTCGCCTCTATTTATTGACCAGCGATTAGCACTACTCATTTTTAATACTTAAAAATTATATAAAAGGGTTTTCTTATTTCAGTTTCGTTTCAGTAACGGGTTTTATAGTACACCCATCAACTTACACAACTGGAGTAACAACCATGAAAACTTTAATTAACGCGGCCCTGATCACCTCTGCACTTTTCGCTTCACAAGCTTTTGCCGGTGGATTAAATGATTTTTCTGCACAATCGGCAGAACATAACTTAGCGTCAGGAGTGACTACACCAGCCGAGAGTTTCACAGCAGCTATTAGTCCATTGTCTGTCTTAGGTGCATCAACTGAAGCACACTTTGCAAACACGACTCACATAACATCTATTGCCAACAGCACGGTCGCCAGCTTTGGTCTGGTAGCACCAGCAAATTCAACTGAAGCACTGTTATAAGTGCTATCGAGACAAGAATGGGAGACTTGGTCTCCCATAGTTTTTAAATTTTAATGCTATTGAAGTGCTCCCGCTAGGATAACAAATAACAGATAAGCGCCTTCAAATTCAAACCGCCCTGGAAATATTCTAACACACAGGCAGCCTCATAAAGTGTATTTTATTGACATTTTAATGCTTTTCTATTTTAATGCATATAAAATACATCTATAAGTGAGACTTTCTATGCTGGCATCAAATATCCAAATCATTAAACAAACCGTACCTGTCATTCAAGAACGCGGAGAAGAGATCACACAACATTTCTACCATCTGCTATTTGAAGAAAACCCTGATCTCAAAGATGTATTCAATATGGCAAGTCAAGCAACGGCCGCCAGCCCGCCTCTCTTGCTAACGCTATTTTGGGCTATGCCGCTAATATCGATCGTTTAGAAGCACTCGGGGATGCGGTCAACAACATTGCGACTAAGCATTTCAGTTTAGATATTCAGCCAGAACAATATCCTATTGTCGGCAGAAACCTGTTAAAAGCCATTCGTGAAGTACTGGGAGCCGAGGTCGCTAGCGACGATGTGATCAATGCATGGGCAGAAGCGTACGGGCAATTGGCAAACATTCTCATTGGTGCAGAAAAAGTACTTTATGAGAATACGAAAAATACGGCTGGTGGCTGGTCAGGCTTTAAACCTTTCCGTGTCATTAATAAGGTTAAACAAAGCAGTGAAATCACTTCATTCTACTTAAAGCCTGCAGATGGCCAGCCTTTACCAAGCTATAAGCCGGGCCAGTATCTCAGCTTAAAACTCAATGATGCGAGCCTGGTCAATACAGAACTGCGCCAATATAGCTTATCGGATTCATATAACAGCGACAGCTATCGGATATCTGTTAAACGTGAACCCGCACCACAACATGACATACCTGCAGGGGTCGCTTCTAATTTCCTTCACGATATGGTCAACGTAGACGATACAATTTTAGTACATGCACCGACGGGCAATTTTTATTTAGACGACTCAGATAAACCCGTTGTTCTCATCAGTGGCGGTGTCGGCGTGACACCAATGCTTAGCATGCTGAATGACTTAGTTCGGCAGCACTCAACACGCAAGATTACCTGGTTACATGGTACTCGTAATCGCCAGACCCACGCCTTTCGTGAGCATATCAACGCTCTCGATAACGACTTAGCTCACCTGACGAAAGTGGTTTTTTATGATGACGTCGCAGGTGCTACACAAGATACTGATTATAACCATGAGGGTTATATGACGGCCCAGCTCATAAAAGAAAATTGCCCACTGGATGCCGAGTTTTATTTCTGCGGACCGCTGCCTTTTATGCAAGCAATACACACACTTCTACGCCAATCAGGCGTAGCCGATGAGCAGCTGCATTATGAGATTTTTGGTCCGGGTGAAGCGCTAATTTAATTTACGCATAGCCCGGAAAGGCCCGATATGATCACCATAAAGGGCCTTTACTAACACGGCTTAAATAACTGAGGTGCATACCCTGTTGAAACAGCAAGACCTGATTAAATATTCTCTTCAATAAGCCGATAATGCGCTAAAATCCTGCTCCCACATCCTGACACTGAAATCAGCTTGATATTATGAATAAAAGTCTCATCACCAATCTCATTGCCATTGTTCTCGTTATTGCAGGCTTCGTCTCGCCTGTCTATTCAGAGATATTATTATCCATCGGCTTATTTGCACTCTCTGGTGCGATCACTAATTGGCTGGCGATTCATATGCTCTTTGAGAAAGTGCCCTTTCTGTATGGTTCTGGTGTTATTCCAAACCAATTCGAAGACTTTAAAAGTGGCATAAAGAACATCATCATGTTGCAGTTTTTCACCACAGAGAACATTAAACGTTTCATTCAATCGGAAGAAAAGTCTGCCAAAAAGACGTTAGACTTCACTTCCGTTCTGGATGCTGTGGATTACGACAATATCTTTCAAAAGCTGATCGATGCCATTAATGCCTCTTCGCTTGGCGCCATGCTTAACATGGTGGGCGGTGCTGAGGCACTCGAACCATTACGCCAGCCTGTATCAGAAAAAATGCGAACAGCATTACAAGAAATAGCCCAAAGCGAACGCTTTCAGGCGGCTATTCACCATAGCCTGAGTACAGAAAAACTCAGTGCTGATATCAGTGAGCATATTGAGCTGATTGTTGATGCCCGCCTGAACGAATTAACGCCGGACATGGTGAAGAATATCATTCAACACATGATCAAAAAACATCTGGGTTGGTTAGTCGTATGGGGAGGAGTATTTGGCGGATTGATTGGCCTGATAGCGAGCTATATATCATAAGACCTGATTGCCCTGCTGTCTTCCAGCGGCGTTAAAAACGTACTCAATCGGTCATTTATCAGCAAAAACTCACTTATTTTGTGCCTTTTTGCTTTGCCAATAAACAAAATTCCGGCTCGTGCAAAGGTCTCATCGTACTAAGCAAAAAGCCCGCCTGTATAACGATAACGTTATACAGGCGGGTTTATGTAATTAACCAAATATTTTATGGACAGGTAATATTAACCGTTAGTCGATTCAAAAATTTTGTCAGCATTTGCTTCAATAAAGCCCTGATAGACAACACCCTGAGCATCAGCATGGCGCTTGGCAAATTCGTAGAAGCAGGTTGGAATCTCATGCTGATCACCAGCAGAAAACTCAAAAACCTGACGGTCCGCCATGGTTGAGGCTTGCTCTAAGAGAGACTCAGGTGTGCCTTTGACTTCGCCGCCCACCGTATTGACTTTATATCCGGCACCCTTGACCCGATCCAATACTTCATGAATAGCACCGGTAGTCGTAAGGTGATTAATACTGACAGTAAAGTGATTAACCCGTAAACCTATAGCCAGCAACCAGGCGCCATATTCGCTTTCAGCCATTAGCGTAGTGTAATCCTCCCAGCTAGGCATAGCCCAGTGCCGGCCAGACCAAAACACTGATTGATCCAGCGACTGTTCTGTTATTTCAGCCGTGTATTTTCCGATAATTTTCTGCGCCGAATCACTAAGCTGATCCACCAGCAACTCAGAACAGAAGATTTTGGGCAGCAGCGGATTCGAATGGATATAGCTGTGAGCACGTAATTTCTTGGCTTCGAACTCGTAGCTATCCTGACGCTCATATCCCATCGCTAAAATCAGAGGTTCAAGCAGATCGAGCCGTAGCGGCGTATTGGCAAACGTACGAAAAGCCACATGATCATTAATCACTTCACCATCAGTGACAACAAACAGATCATGAATTTTCTGAGCCTGCGGAGCGATACTGACGTAATCGGCCCACAATTCATTAAAAAAGGCTTCAGCTTGCATAGTGCGCTCCAAAATCAGGATTATTTTACCTAAGTTTGGCCTTGAAAGGGCCGCAGAGCAAACAATAAAACTTACCACCAAGAACAAGTTTATTTAGGCAACAGAATTAAGCTGTCATTACCCGTGTTACAGCAGCTAACTTCAGCTCTTCAGACAATTGTACTTTCATCTTTCTCCGTTTCTATCAACTTCAACATTGCGATTTTCACCTGGTCCTGACTCGGAAAGTCGTGATACTCAACGGCCCCGTCAGCACCTCCCTTATAGATTTTTTTAAGCTCCTCAGCTCTCATTGAGCGTATACCTTTTGGGCCGACTTTTGCTGAACTCAGAAAATCCAAGGGAATAATGACACCGCCAAGCTCAGTTGGTAATTGCAATTCACCAACCCCTATCTGACGTACGATGAGTGATCCGCCATCCATCAGTGCTTCTAAAAAGGCCATTCGATAACGCTCAAAGTCATTCTCATTACCGTTTACCGGTCCTTGTTCACCGCAACGGTTTACTTCACCACAGCTAGAAACATAAAAACGTTCTTGCTGGCTTCCAAAACTAATAATGATGACTTTATCGCCATCAAGTGACATCAAAGCACCGTCTAGATATGCGGTACTTTTTTGAAAATTTTCTGTATTCACAAAAACTCCAGGCATAGTGGGTGTGTTAACCAGGTGACTAGTATGTAGTCGTCATAGTCAACATATCGGCTAAAGGCGTTGCTTCTTTAAGGAAGGATAAAAAGATCTAAAGACCTGGTTGTGCTTATAAACAGCTGAACTCGTTACCTGCTGAACTGGCCGTTCATCAGGTGGCTGTAAAAGTAACTAAAGCAATATGTGCTTGCGGGAGTTATCCAAAAATATGGGTAGGAACATTTTATAACGGACATTAAGGAAGCAGCACTGTGAAACCTGGCTGGGGTGGCAACAGCTCAAAAACCGGCAAAGCGCTCATCGTCTTTGAGTGTATTGAATAACCATTTTCTGAACGCTAACGTCAGCGGGTCCTGCTGACGCTCTTCTCCTACCACCAGCCAATAACCTGGCAATAGTGCAGGATTAAGCACGCTCACGGGCGTTTTCCATAATGGCATTATCAATCGTCCCTGGTGACAAGCCTCAAGTGCTAATGCATCAGAAATCAGCGCAACACCCAGCCCTTTTTCTGTTGCTTCCACCTGGCTCGCTTGGCTATCCAGTACGAGAGCTTGCTGATCCAAAAGCAGGTCCAGGTTTAATGTATTGGAAAGTTGCTGCCACAATGAAACTGATAGCTGAGTACACAAAAGACGATGATGTTTAAGATCCCGGGACGTGTTTAAGGTTTTTTTATCGTTCAATAACGATGGCGCACACACTAAGCGCTTATCATCTTTGAGCAACAACTGCTTAGCACTGCTCGGCCATTGCCCCCAACCCCACTGGATAGCACAATCCAGACGCTGATCTGCAAAATCCGGAAAGCCCACGGCGGTAGTGATCTTTATATCGATATCAGGATGTAACTGTTCAAATTGATCCAGTACAGGCAGTAAACGATGCACAGCAAACCACGGTGATGCATTAATACGGAATTGACGCCGTTGCTGGCACGCTTGCGCTTGACGAATACCCTGCTCTAATAGTTGAAAACTACGCTCAGTATACTCATACAAGCGCTCACCAGCAGGAGTAAGCCCAACCCCTGCAGGAAAACGCCGGAACAAAGTGATGCTTAGAGCCTCTTCCAAAGAACGTATCTGCAAGCTCACTGCCTGCGAAGTAACACACAACTCATCTGCCGCTTTCTTAAAGCTTTTAAGCCGTGCTACCACACGAAAGATATTAAGGCTTTTTAATGGTAAACGTCCCAAAAGAGTCGCCAATGTATCCCCTGCTATACCCGGTTAAGTATATCAAGAGTAGATAATACACCATTGAGTTCATTACCTGAGGTGACAAAAACACGATGGATTTTATTTTTACACATCAACGCTGCCACTTCTGTTAATGGCGTAGAGGCATCAACAGAAACAACATGGGCCGTCATAATTTCGCTGACCTGATGTTGCGTATGTACATCCCCGCCCACCAAACCTAACTGCTCAGGTGAAGCACCGTCCATATTATTGTAGTAAAACTGCGTAGTTGGATTTTCGTTAATCGAGTGGGCGCGACTATCAAACTTTAAAATATCACTAATACTGACAACGCCAACTAAATTACCGCTCTCGCCCATCACTGGCGCACCGTTAATTTTATGCTGATCAAAAAAGTCGATCAGCTGTTTTAATGACCAGTACTGTGGCACGGTCAGTACAGAGGAAGACATTACCTCACCCGCTGTTAACTTCGTTAAATTGCTCATTGTTATCCCTATTTATGAAAAAATTCAGCTAAACCGCTCCTAGTTCTGCGAACGGAATAAAGTCTAAAAGATCACCTTTTACTACCGGGTTCTGCTCGGGTACCACTAACAACCCATCAGCCATAACCGCTGAACTCAAGACACCAGAACTTTGGCTATGGGCCGGTGCTGCAAACAATTTACCATCTTCGTTAGTAACGATGACGCGTAAAAACTCTTTTCTGGAGATAGCTTTAGTACGATCAAAACCGGCATGTACCTGATATTGACGCGGCTGCAGATTGCAAGCACCTTGCATTTTCAAGAGATACGGGCGCGCCAGCATCAAAAAGGTTACCAAGACAGCCGAGGGGTTACCTGGCAAGCCAATAAACGGCGTACCTTTCACTTCACCAAACGCAAGCGGTTTACCCGGCTTAATCGCCAACCGCCACAAGCTCAATGAGCCCAGTGCCTCCACTGCCGATTTGACATGGTCTTCTTCGCCGACTGATACGCCACCGCTGCTGAGAATAAGATCGGCATTTCCTGCC
>NZ_JBFIIH010000006.1:0-62653 GCF_041601355.1 Neptunomonas sp. | reverse complement strand
GCGCCTTTAATCAAGCCGCGCTTTTCAAAATCAGTCAGAATTTGCGGCGCTATTTCCTGTATTTTTTTGCGATCAGAGCCAGGCAGCATTCTCGGGTCATATAACATTCTTAAAAGAATATCATCCAAGCCTGTGAGCAGATAGTTCACCGTTTTATCATTAAAGATAGAGGGAAAAACAGCATCAGAGTCACGCGGCAAACCCAGCGTCTGCGTCAGCTCTTCAACAATACATGCCAATAACTTGGCGTGCCTGCGGGCTCTGTCCACTGGGATGTAAATAACAGCAGACTCTATTTGATCGGCCTTATTCGTCCTGATACTAGCCAGGCAGACTGCACCACGCTCATGTGCTACAGACTGCTTCCCTGAATACTGCCCTATTAACGGTAACAACATACTTTCGCGGGTAAAAAACAACCGGATGTTAGCTTGTTTAGCACTGGATACGCGCTTGATATCATGTCCTGTTATAGCGGCAAGGTGCTCAATATGCGCATCCAGTAATTTTTCGTGTAACGCCCGATCACCGACCTGATGAGTAACAAAAAGCCTGATGGGTTTAACCCATTTTCGCACCACCTGTTTAGCCTGCCCAAATTCACTGCCTAAAGCGACTTCGGTAAAACTGTGGGTAATATACGCTGAATTCTGCCAGCGCTCTCTGGCAATAGCCGTAGGAGCCAGGCAAATAAAAACGAGTAACCCCAAGGTTAAACGGGTCGCTTTATTGCGCATCGATTATTAACCCAGCACGGATGTCTGAGCCGATAACACCCCCACTAGCTCAACCTGTATCTGGTCACCTTGATGAATTGGACCAACACCGGCAGGCGTACCTGTCATCACCACATCACCCGGTTCAAGAGTGAAAAATTGGCTGATATAGCAGATCAATGGAATTACCTTATTTAACATATAGGCACTATTACCATCCTGTCGTATCTCACCATTGACGCTCAGGCGAATCTGAACATCCTGTAGATCACCAACCTTTTCAGGAGAGACGAATGCCGAAAGCGGGCAGGCACCATCGAAGGACTTGGCTTTCTCCCAAGGGTGACCTTTAGATTTCAGGGCATCCTGCAGATCGCGCAATGTAAGGTCCAAACCCACACCGACACCGATGATCGACTTTTTCACCTGATCCTCACTGGCACTCGTCAGCTTACTGCCAATCAGCACCGACATCTCAGTCTCAAAGTGAACACTGCCCAGCTCAGCTGGAATTGAAAACGGCCGCTCCAACTCAACAGCCGCTGTCGCAGGCTTTATAAAAAGCATCGGCTCAGTTGGTATCGGGTTATTCAACTCTTTTGCATGGTCAGCATAGTTACGACCGACACAAACGATTTTACCCAAGGTCAAATCAGATGCCTGATCATTAACAAAGCGATGTTGGTAAGCCATATTTCTTCCTTCCTTATTTGGTTCGCTGATAATAACAGGTATCCTATACCGACATTGCCGATCTAACTACAATGTCATCTATAAATAATATGAGGTTTTACCCATGGCTAAAGCAAGCGCACGCCACATTCTTGTCGATACCGAAGCACAATGCGAAACACTGAAACAACAGATTGAAGCCGGTGCAGACTTTGCAGAAGTGGCTAAACAGCACTCCTCTTGCCCGTCTGGACGCCAGGGTGGCGATCTGGGATCGTTTGGCCCAGGACAGATGGTACGTGAGTTTGACCAAGTGGTTTTCAATGAAGAACTGAATAAAGTACATGGACCCGTTAAAACACAGTTTGGTTATCACCTGCTGGAAATCACCAGCCGCTCGTAACCCTTGTCCGGGAGCGTTGCTGTGTACTCTTTCGTACCCTTTGTGTACTGCAACACTCCCGCTTTGCTTTCAGGCTTTAACAAAATCAATTTTAGAACGCCGTGGCTTAGCAGGTTTCTTAGCAGGGCGTGGCTGATGGGAAGCGACACTACAATTTCTTCCTGCCTTCTTGGCCGCATACAATGCCTGGTCTGCCGTTTTCATCACCGCTTCCGGGTTGTTATGTGTTTCATCTTTTTCAGATACTCCAATACTAATAGTCACCTGCACGTGCTCCCGACCTTTCTGCCCGGAACGTAACTGCCGTCCTGTATCCCTGTCATCCGGACGCTCTTCACTTCGGATCGCCATCGGGTAGTTAGCGATAATCTCGCGTACCTCCTCAAGATAGGTTAGGGTTTCTCGCTCATTCTTACCGGAAAAAACAACGGCAAACTCTTCGCCGCCAAAACGAAATGCTTTTCCTGCCCCACCGATATTATTAATTTTGGCTGCCACCATTCTTAACACCTGGTCGCCTGTATCGTGGCCATAAGTATCATTAAATTTCTTAAAGTGGTCGATATCCAACATGGCAATTGTGTAACGGCGTCCCAGTGTTGAAAGCTTATCGTTTAAAGCCCGCCGCCCGGGAATAGCGGTTAGTTCATCGATAAATGCCATGCTATAACTATTTTGAACAACAGAAATGGCGAGTGCTATCAGAGCTGCAGATACAAATAACGGCGAAATCAACGGGCGATCAAACCACACGAGCATCGCCAGTGCCGCGATTAACGATGCTAACAACCCTGCATCGGTATGCGTTTTCCTCAACAGCAGAGACAATATCACCGGGATCAGGCAGATAATAAAAACGATTGCCGCCGCTTCACTCAGGTAGGTGTCATAAACAGCCATTTCAATCATGCTCATAGGTAACCCGGTAAGCCAGTACCCCAGCTGACCCGACAGCATCAAAAGGTAGGCGATCAGATAACCCAGGCTGACGAATACAATGCGGGCAATACCAATCGGCGTAAACACTCCACGCTCATCGAACAGCGCAATCAATGCAATATTAATCGGCAACAGCAGTGAAATGATGCTGTAAAGCACATAATTATCAGGTCGTGCCAGGCTGGACTGGAGATTGTTCTGAATCAGGAAATAGGCAGCACCAAGGTTGATCGCGACTAACAAGATACGACTGCGCTTAAAACTATAGCCAAGGAAACCCGTTACACCTGCCAGAAAGTAAGGCACAAAGGTTAATGTCTCCTGTTGGGCAGCAGACCATTGCGAAACCGGCGCTAATATTAAAAATGCGCCCACTAATAAAGCAGTTGCCGGAAGCAACAGGGTGAATACTCTCAAAGCCAAACCATCATCCTTTTGCAAAACCCGTCACTATCAACAATTTATTAACAATTTCTTATTAATAATAGTGTAGTCAAGCTCAGCAAAAGTGATAAAAAAATCCGCACAAATAGTATAAATAGCTAAGAAAAACATCCTGTCCGAATGCGGCGAGCAGCTCATCATAAATCAGCGTAAAGTAGAGACATGGGGATGCAGAATGCAGATTATTACCAAGCACTGCGATTACATGACTGGAATTATGTCATCAACTTATGTCTTCAACTTATGTCATCAACTACAGGACAACTCCTTATGACACATTACCGACGATGGGCCGGACCTTTTGGCGAGATGCTGGCAACCGAGGAAGATCAGGCCATTACCGGCTGTTACTGTATCGGACAAAAATACCAACCCAACATTGCTCCCCAATGGAAAGAAGATCCGCTCAACCCACTCCTTCTTCAGCTGGAAGAACAGCTGGACGACTATTCTCAACATCCTGAGCATGAATTTGCATTACCTTTGGCACCCACAGGCACACCTTTTCAACAAAGTGTATGGCTGGCACTGCAGCAAATTCCAACCGGCCAAACCCGCTACTATCAACAGCTAGCGGATAGTATAGGTCGCCCCCAATCGGCCAGATCCGTCGCAGCAGCGATCGGCAGAAACCCCATTCTCATTCTGATTCCATGCCATCGGGTCATTGGAAAAAATGGCTCTCTTAGCGGATTTGCCGCTGGCCTTGAGCTCAAACAGCACTTACTGCACATTGAAAATCAAGCGGCGCTGACTAATGCATACTCACACTGACATTATTAGCAGCGCTGATTCTGTACAAGACCACCGCGGTCACTAGCGTCAACATAAGCACCAACAAAGAACCCGTGACAATACCAGACCAGCCGGCCCACTCCCAGAAAGGCTGCAGGTAAAAGCCGCCACTACTCGCGCCCAGATAATAAAATAACAGGTACAAGGATGAAGCACTGGCTTTGGCTTGGTGGGCGTTTTGACTTACCCAGCTGCTGGCCGTCGAATGCGCAAAGAAAAAACCGAATGCGCTGACCAAAAAACCGCCAATAATTCCCAGTATATGGGGAATTAGCGTCAGCATTGATCCAGCCATCAATATAAGAATACCGATAATCATGCAGACAGGTTGCGAAATTCGCTGAGCAATACGACCCGATAAGGCAGACCCTACAGTGCCGCTCAAATAGGTAAGGAACAACAGCCCTAACCATGAGGGTGAAAGATTATATGGCGCGTCCGCGAGCAAAAAAGTAACGAAGCTGTATTGATTGATAAAAATAAAAAAATTAAATCCACCAATCAGATACGCCAACAACAGCAACGGATTTTGCAGATGCCTGGACAATTGCACCAGCATGGCAAGCGGCGTCACCTTTTTCGCTACAAAATGCTGTGAAGCAGGCAACAGCATAGCGAACAACATCAGCAGAACAAAACTCACCAGCGTCATCACCAAAAAAGTCTCAGACCACCCCAGCCACTCACCAACAAAGCCGCCAATCAAACGGCCGCCAATACCACCGATAGTATTTCCACTGATGTAAAATCCCACCGCCAGAATCATCGCTTTATGCTTAAATTCGTCGCTCATATAAGCAATCGCTATCGCGGGCAAGCCACCTAAACACAGGCCCTGCAGGCCTCGCCAGAACAACAACATGCTATAACTTTGAGTTTGCGACAGCATAAATGTCGTCAGCACCACCCCTGTCATACTCATCAGCATCAGGCTCTTACGCCCAAATGCATCTGATAACGGCCCATAGAAAAGTAACGAGATGCCCAGCGTCAGAGTTGTGATAGTGAAACTCCAACCGGCTTGTAACTCAGTAATCTGAAACGTCTGTACGAACGTAGGCAGCAGTGGCTGCGTCAAATACACATTGGCAAATATCATAAAGGAGCCCAGACAAAGTGCTAATGTGGCTCTCCAGAAAGGCGCTGTTCCATCATCTATCATTATGTTTTCCTACGCAGAACATTTATTTAAAAAGTAGATGTTTATGCCACCATCACACGCCAGCCAACACACTAGCAATCCGCCAATAATCAGTAAAATATATAATAATTATCGTTGCCATCAATAATATTGATATATAGAGTTGGGATTACCATTTGTTATGAAGCATCGATATGAATAGCAAACAACTGCGCTATTTCCATGAAGTCGCCCGCCTGCAAAGTTTCTCCAAGGCGGCAGAAACACTGCATATCGCCCAACCAGCGATCAGCATGTCTATTCAGAAGTTAGAGCGGCAACTGGATATCCGGTTATTCCACCGAAATGACCGAAAAATCCGTCTGACTGATGAAGGACAGCGGTTGTTCCGGCACGCCGGAATAATCCTGAAAAATATGGACGACGCAGAATTAGAGATGCGTGAACTGAAAGGCCTGACGCAAGGCTCAGTACGTATTGGCATTCCCAGTATGCTCGGTTCCTATTATTTTCCACCGATCCTGATGGCCTTTAAGCATCTCCATCCGGAATTAAACCTGGAGGTTATTGAAGGCGGTACCTGGCAACTCCAGCAGATGGTCGAACGCGGCGAGCTGGATCTGGGGGTCATTGTTTCTGAATTTGTACCTGAAACATTACACACGGAACTGTTTCTACAAGAGCAAATGCTGGTCACGGTGAGTAAAGATCATCGTTTTGCGACGCAGCAATCTGTCACTTACCAGGACTTCTTCTCTGAAGAGCTGGTCATGTTTCAAGAAGGTTACTTTCATCGTAAGATTGTTGACCGTATTGCCGTACACACTGGCGCAAAGCCAAATATTGGTTTTGAAACCAACCTGATCCCCCTCATCAAATCTATTGTAAAGCAGGGGTTTGGCATCTCTACGCTATTAGGCATGGTGATCGAAGATGATGATGACCTGATCGCCCTTCCTTTTAGCCAGCCCGTCTGGCTGGATCTGTCCATCGCCTGGAATAAAGATCGCTACCTGTCGCAGGCAAACCAGGCATTTGTGCGTTTTATGTTAGATCATCGCAGTAGCCAAAAAGCCAAACAAACTTTATGATGCTGCGCTCAGTCAATTGGAGAGCACCGGAGAGAGCCTTATGCTGAACGTAAATGAATATTTCGATGGGAAAGTAAAATCGATCGGCTTTGAAAACAGTGAAGGTCAGGTAACGACCGGAGTTATGGCTCCGGGTGAATATGAATTCGGCACTAGCCAGAAAGAGTTGATGAAAGTGATCAGCGGTGAACTGATGGTGAAATTGCCTGGTTCTGTTGATTTTAACAGCTACCCTGCCGGCACTGAATTTAATGTTGATGCCAATCAGAAGTTTCAGCTAAAAGTGGAGCAGGCCAGCGCATATCTTTGCTTCTATAGCTAAACGAGCACTACTCTGCTGCACAGGTGTTCTTCATCAGACCATTACCTGTGCAGCAAACTGACTCATCTTATCCTGAATATTTTTCCGTAAATTCACTCTTATGGCACAATCCCTTTCATCTATCTCTGTGATAATATAGCCGCCTTTCACGCAGTCGAGATAATCGACATTTTTTCTGACCACTACAAAGAGTTGCAGAAGATGAGCAAAGTTACGTCCCTGGATAAGAGCAAAATCAAAATTCTGTTGTTGGAAGGCGTTCACCAGTCCGCTATCGACACGCTTAATTCTCAAGGCTACACCAACATTGAATTTCACACCGGCTCCTTACCGGAAGAGGAATTACTGGAGCGTGTGACTGACGCTCATTTCATTGGCCTGCGCTCTCGCACACAGCTCACTGAAAAAGTGTTTGCAGCGGCACAAAAACTCGTTGCCGTAGGATGCTTTTGTATCGGTACTAACCAGGTCGATCTGGCAGCGGCAACCCGCCAGGGCGTGGCTGTATTTAACGCACCTTATTCAAATACCCGCTCGGTAGCAGAATTAGTACTGGCTGAAGCGATTATCCTGCTTCGCGGTGTTGCAGAAAAAAGCGCTAAAGCGCACCGTGGCATTTGGCAGAAATCAGCGAATAACTCTTACGAGATTCGTGGCAAAAAACTAGGCATCGTCGGTTACGGCAGTATTGGTTCACAGTTAAGTGTGCTGGCCGAAGGCTTGGGTATGGACGTTTATTTTCATGATGTGATTAATAAACTCACCTTGGGAAATGCTAAACAGACTGCCGATCTGAACGAACTACTGCGCACTTGCGATATCATCTCACTGCATGTACCGGAAACCGCGTCGACCAAAGATATGATGGGCGCAGCACAGTTTGAACAGATGAAAGATGGTGCCATCTTCATCAATGCAGCACGCGGCACTGTTGTCGTGATCGACGACTTGTGTGATGCATTAAGAGCAGGCAAATTACACGGGGCGGCTATTGATGTATTCCCTGTTGAGCCACGTTCTAATAATGATGAGTTCATCTCTCCATTACGCGAATTTGATAATGTTATCCTGACACCACACGTGGGTGGTTCAACCATGGAAGCACAGGAAAACATCGGCTATGAAGTCGCCGAAAAACTGGTTAAGTACAGTGATAATGGTTCTTCTATTACGTCGGTTAACTTCCCGGAAGTAGCATTACCAGAACACCCGGATGTTCATCGCTTACTGCATGTCCACGAAAATATTCCCGGCGTGTTATCCAACATCAACAACATTCTGTCAGAGAACAATATCAACATCTCCGGGCAATACCTGCAAACCAATGACAAAGTGGGTTATGTGGTAATTGATGTGGATGCAGACTGCTCTGTAATCGCTTTGCAGAAAATGCTAGAAGTCAAAGGCACAATTCGCTGCCGCCGCTTGTTCTGATAACCGGCTGATAACATGGAAAAGGCAGCCTCACAACGCTGCCTTTTTTATTTCACATTGGCTAACACTTCACTGATTTTATCAAACACCTGTTGTCGCCAGGGTAGACCTTCATTCGCCAAATGATGACGTCCGGCCTCGATCAACTCTATTCTTAACGGCGGAAAAAGCCGGCCTAATACTGATAGATTATGCTGCCAGTCGACAGTATCATCCGCCGTTCCCTGAATTACCGTCATATCTATCTGCTGTGGTTGTCCCGCCTCTATCAATTCAACCCACTCCAACATAGCCCCAATCCAGTTGACAGTTACCCACTGCTTTTGCAGCGGATCTTGTGAGCGAATAAAACGCACGAAGGCGTCATCATGTGAATTAGTACCGTGAAACCGTCTCACCCTGCTCAGGAAAAAACGCAACAATGAATACTTAAACCGGATAAGTGAGTATTGCGCAGGACGAATCAGAGGAGCAAGCAATATGCGCTGAGTGATCGGATCTGCCGATAGCCGTTGACTCACTAATTTCTGGTGCGCCAGAATAATAGCCCCGCCGGTACTTTGTCCGAGCGCTACGCACGGACCTTTCAGCTGCGTGGATTTTAGAATAATATCCAATTGCGCTGCGTATGTTGAGAAGCTATCAATCGAGTAACTCGAGCCTGACGACAACCCATGACCCGGCAAGTCATAACAAAGGACATCCCAGCCCTGCTCCAGTAAACATCCCATCAGTCGACTATACAAACCCACATGATCCATATAACCATGGACCAAAACCACAGTGCCCAGGCTCGTCGTTTGCTGCGTATAATATTGCACTGCCAAATCATACTTTTCACACTTAACCAACCCAACCCTCAATTGATATTGGCTTTGCAAGGGCGCAAGATTGTAAAGCATAAGATAAGCATGCCATGCAGTATCGGGATGAAGCAGACCTGACTTTTGGAAAGTTGTCAGTGATTGACGAAGCAACACAGGATTAAAGCCTTGCATGAGCTACCTTTGCATATGACACCATGTTAAAAATGGTTAAATACATGTAACTCTTGTTTATAATCGATCATCAATCAGTAATCAATTATCTGGGGCTGTATGACAACTATTATTAGTCGCTGCTTATTCCTCTTGACTCTTTGCCTTAGCTCAATCGTATTCGCCTCTAATCAGGAGTCCGTCAGTCTTTATCAACAACGCCTGGATCAACTACCTGCCGATGAAAACAATCCGGCTATCCAGCAGCAAAAAGACACCTTTCTGCAGATTCTTTCCGCCTACAAAGAAGCCGTCTCATTTGAGGAAAAAGCATCACAATTAAAGACTAAACTGGAACAGCAACCTGACGCTATTCAACGCCTCAGCGACGATCTCAAGCAACAGGCTGACGCTATCGATCTGATAGACCTGCAGCAAAAAACAGTGTCTGAACTGGAACAATTACTGACGCTTAAAAAAGCGGCCTTCCTGGAATCAGAGCAAGCCAGAAGATTACTCCAGCAACAGATTAACCAGAGTGATCAAAAACTTATCTCATTACGTGAGCAGCTCGTTCAACTCAAACAATCATCAGCAGCAAGAGATAAGCAAAATAACAGCCCCTTGAGTGATGCCCAGTTTTCTCTGAGAACGGCCAAGAACCAGGCTCTCGAACTCGAAGTGCTGAGTCTGCCAGGGCAGAACGATCTTAACCGCCTTCGCCTCGACAAAATTAACCGCGATCTCAAGAACAACCAAACGTATATCGATACGCTGCAAGATATATTACAAAAGAAACGTCGCGCTGAAACTGAAAAAACAATAGATACCTTAGGTATTGATAATATCAATACAACACAACATCCGCTTATTAGCGCACAGGTGATTGAAAATCAATCGCTCAGCGACACATTAAGAAGCACGCTAGCCACCAATGAGACCGCTCTGGGACAAAGACGCATACTAGACTCTCAATTGACGATTGTGACGCAAAGTTATACTGCGGCTCAACAACAGCTGGAATTAAGCACTCAGTCGTTAGGCGTTGAACTTCGCAAATATACGCGCCGTTTAACTCAACCGACATCAACCGAAACCACTCGTGAAAACATCAACAAGCTGCGCCTGCTTAATCTTGAAGTATCACGTTCATTATATAACCTTGAGAATGATAGCGAGCCACCAGCAGCGTCGTTAACTGACGAAGAAAACACCCTGTTGCAACAACTATTGGCCGACAAACAAAAACTACTATACAGCATCAGAGAAGCCAGCAACCTGGGTATTAATGAACTGTCACAACTGCTTTCTACTCAGGAGCAAATTAACGAACAGACTCGCCTGGGACGTGAACTCATCGCTCAGCACTTGCTATGGATTCCCAGTATCCTGCCTATTTCTACTGACTGGTTCTTAGAAATTGCACAAGGCCTTAACCCTCTTATCGAGCTGATCACCCCCTCCCGAACGATTTCTCTCTGGCAGCCCATTAACCATTGGATACCCAAAGCAGCCTTGTTGTTACTGCTGTATTTTTTAGCTTTCGTCGTAGACCGGCATTACAAGAAGAATGCTGATGTATGGGTTCAGCACGTCGGTAATGTTATTCATGATCGTTTCAGTCACACTTTCAATCTATTCTGGATGCCGTTACTGATCACGCTTCCCATCCCAGCCGCTATTGTCATTTTCACTCGCTATATCCTCAACAGCGAGGCATGGAATATCGAGTCTTTGCATCTTATTGGCTACTCTGTTGCCGCGTTAACCTGGGCTTATCTGACCTTAGAAAAATGGGGTAGAAAACCCAATGGACTCTTACAGGGACACTTTTCCGTCCCGGTAAAATTATGTCGTAAACTTCATAAGCTTATACACCCGCTTTACTGGCTGGGACTGCCCTTAGTTGTTTTGTTAATGCTGATTGATAATTCAGCCTCAAATGAACTGCGCTCAGGCATTGGACGGCTCGTTTTCCTTTCACTAACAGCTTTGGTGACGCTTTTCTGGATGGCCTTATGGAAAGTTTCTCCACACATTGATCAGACCATTAACAGTAAACATTGGTGGCAACACTCACAGTTATGGTTAGTCAGTTTGGTCGGTACTCATATCATCATTATGTTTGCTGCTTTGCTGGGGTATGTTTACACCGGCTCCATGATTATGCTGACCCTGCTGATACTGACCAGTATATTTTACGTAACCTTCCTCTTTTTCAAGTTAGGTAATCGATGGTTGCTTATTGAAGAAAGACGTTTAGCCTTTGATCGGGCCAAAATCCGCCGTAATGAGGTTATCGAAGCACGAGAAAAAAATGAAGATATCCCTCCGTTGGAAGAAAACTACATCAATCTTCAAACGATCTCTGATCAGGCGCGAATTTTACTAAAAACAACGACCATTATTGTTTTTGTTTCTCTGCTTTGGATATTTCTGAAAAATGCGCTTCCAACGCTCGACATTCTCGATAACGTGATACTCTGGAATCACAATATCACCACAGACACGGGTATTGTTTCAGAATCGATAACACTGAAAAACATTCTCTTCAGTGGTACCCTGATTACGCTATGTATATTAGCCGCCTACAATCTACCCGGGCTATTAGAGCTACTGGTATTGCGTCACCTGGTACTCACTCCCGGTACGACCTATGCGGTTACCACCATCACAAAATATATACTGATTGTCGTCAGCATATTAGCAGGAACCTCGCAGCTAGGGCTGGAATGGTCAAAACTACAATGGCTGATTGCGGCCATGGGTGTCGGTCTTGGTTTTGGTTTACAGGAAATTGTTGCCAACTTTGTTTCCGGTCTGATAATTCTGTTCGAAAAACCTATTCGCATTGGCGACACCATCACTATTGGTGGTTTTTCCGGTTCTGTAACACGTATCCAGATCCGGGCAACGACGATTACTGACTGGGACCGCAAAGAGATCATCATTCCTAACAAGAGCTTTGTCACCGACCAGTTAATCAACTGGTCGCTGACCGACCCCATCACCCGCCTGGTTATCAAAATCGGCGTTGCCTACGGATCGGACACCCGTCTCGCGCATGAGCTGTTGCTGAAAATCGCATCTGAGCATCCACAGGTGTTGAAAGATCCTGCGCCTAGCGCCTACTTCATGGCCTTTGGTGCCAGCTCGCTGGATTTAGAACTAAGGCTATTCGTCAGTACCATGGCAGACCGTTTACCTGTCGCCCATGAAATTAATCAAACGATTGATGATTGCTTCAAAGCACATAATATCGAAATCGCCTTCCCGCAACTGGATGTTCATTTACACCGCAGCCAAAAACCCTGATTGCTGAGTGCTTCACAAGATAAGTGAATTCACTTATCTTGTGACGCTAAAAAAGCATGACACCTAAATCAAATGAGCGGAGGGTAATGATGAGTACAGTTGCTGAGAAACTAATTTATAGCTGCGAAATACCGGTTCGTTGGGGAGATATGGACGCCTATGGCCACGTCAACAATGCCATGTATATGCGCTACCTTGAAGAAGCCCGGGTTCAGCTACTGGCTAAAATGGGTGCAAAAATGGATGGCGATGGTATTGATCCCGTTGTCATTAACGTTGGCTGCACCTTTATGCGCCCGATTGTTTATCCGGATACAGTACGTATTGATTGCTTTGTCAGCGAACCCGGCCGCTCAAGCTTCATGACCCTGTATAAAATATACAGCGAATCAGATCCGTCTCAAGCGGTAAGTGAAGGCTATGCAAAAGTTGTCTGGATGGATCATCACAGCGGAAAATCCGTACCACTGCCTGCTGATATCCGTCAGCACATAGAGAGCTGACCCTTCGGCCAAATAGCCTCATACTTTAGGCGTGCCAGGGGCGACAAAGCAGCCATGTTTGATGTATTTTTGCATTGCACCATTCTTGTCTGAATTATGTGCATATTTTTATAACGACCGGTCATGGTTGCCTCGCACCGAGCCGGGCCATATACAATGAGGCATTACTACTATGAGTCAAAGGGTACAGACTGGCGGCCTGCAGGTTGCTAAAGATCTTTATAATTTTATTACTAACGAAGCGCTTCCCGGCACGAACATCAGCACTGAACAGTTCTGGTCAGCCATGGATGCGGTCATTCACGACCTCGCCCCACGCAACCGTGAATTGCTGGCAAAACGCGATGCTTTCCAGACACAGATTGATCAGTGGCACATCAGCCATAAAGGTCAGCTTTTTAACTTTTCGGAGTATAAAGATTTTCTCAAATCGATCGGCTACCTGATCCCCGAAGGCGCTGACTTCTGTGCTGAGACGAGTAATGTCGATCCTGAAATGGCAACCATGGCAGGACCACAACTGGTGGTACCCGTGATGAATGCACGCTTCGCTCTTAATGCTGCGAATGCCCGCTGGGGCAGCCTCTACGACGGGCTCTACGGGACTGATGCCATCTCTGAAGAAGGGGGCGCTGAAGCAGGTAACAGTTACAATCCGGCACGCGGTGCTAAAACTATCGCTTTTGCCCGCAACTTTCTTGATGAAGCCGCTCCACTGGCCAACGGATCACACAAAGATTCTGCCGGGTATAGCATCCAGAATGGCCAACTTGTTGTGGTATTGCGCGACGGTTCAGAAACATCGCTGGCACAACCAGAAAAATTAATCGGTTATCTGGGTAATGCGGCGGCTCCTGACAGCGTACTGCTGAAAAATAACGGCCTTCACTTTGAAGTACAGATCGACCGAAGCAGCCTGATAGGTAAAGATGATGCTGCTGGCATCAAAGACATCATCATGGAATCTGCACTGACAGCCATTATGGACTGTGAAGACTCTGTTGCTGCTGTTGATGCTGAAGATAAAGTCGTTATCTACCGTAACTGGCTCGGCCTTATGAAGGGTGATCTAACGGAAGAAGTCACCAAGGGCGGCAAGACATTTACCCGCGTCATGAATGCTGATCGCGAGTATACGGCTGTTGCAGGCGGAACGGTGTCACTCAAAGGTCGCAGTCTGATGTTTGTGCGTAATGTTGGTCATCTGATGACTAACAGCGCCATTATCGACAAAGAAGGCCATGAGGTACCTGAAGGTATCATGGATGCCATGGTGACATCGCTGATCTCAGTTCACGATGTAAAAGGTCTTGGTAAATTCAGCAATACCACTACAGGTTCCATGTATATCGTAAAACCAAAAATGCATGGCCCTGAAGAAGTTGCCTTCTCCAATGAACTGTTTGGCCGGGTAGAAGATGCACTGGGGCTAACCCGCTATACGCTGAAAATGGGCATCATGGATGAAGAACGTCGCACCACGGTTAACTTGAAAGAGTGTATCCGTGCAGCTAAAGAGCGCGTTGTCTTTATCAACACAGGCTTTCTTGACCGCACCGGAGATGAGATCCATACATCAATGGAAGCGGGACCGATGGTACGCAAAGGCGATATGAAGTCGGCCAAATGGATCGGAGCATATGAAGATTGGAACGTTGATACCGGCCTTCTGTGCGGTTTAAGCGGCCGTGCCCAGATAGGCAAAGGAATGTGGGCAATTCCGGATCAGATGGCTAACATGCTGCAGGCTAAAATAGGTCACCCAATGTCTGGTGCCAACACCGCATGGGTTCCGTCTCCAACAGCCGCAACCCTGCACGCAATGCACTATCACAAAGTCGATGTATTCGCGCGCCAGGAAGAACTGAAAAGCCGTCCGCGTGCCAATCTGGATGACATACTGACCATTCCCGTTGAGGCAAACCCAAACTGGTCTGCAGAAGAGATTCAGCAAGAGCTGGATAACAACGCACAAGGTTTGCTTGGTTATGTCGTTCGCTGGGTTGACCAAGGCGTAGGGTGCTCAAAAGTGCCCGACATTAACAATGTTGGCCTGATGGAAGACCGTGCGACACTGCGTATTTCCAGCCAGCATATTGCTAACTGGTTGCATCACGGCATCTGCTCTCAAAAACAGGTGATGGAAACGCTGAAACGCATGGCTGCCATTGTTGATGGGCAAAATGCCAGCGATCCTACTTATCATGCGATGGCGACTGACTTTGATAATAGCATTGCCTTTGCTGCCGCTTGTGAGTTGGTGTTCGAAGGATGCGCGCAACCAAGCGGATATACTGAGCCGGTTTTACATCGCCGCCGCTTAGAGGTCAAAGCTAAATTGACAGCTAACTAGAAGATAATTAGCAATCGCCATTTCCGGACCCTGTATTCCAAAGGTGTCATACAAAGCGATTCTCATAGGAGAATCGCTTTTTTATAACCCATAACCCAATATTGTCAGCGCCGAAGCAACCACATTCCCGCCTGCCCATCGTCCCTTACACCAGCCTGTGAGCAAAGCTGATATGTTGCAGAATCAAACTAAAAAAAGATTTTCCCCTCAGAACCATTTCTTCTTTTTAAAGAAATACACCAGGGAAACGGCAGTGCATGCCATGATTCCAAGCAACAGATAATATCCGTACTTAAAGTGCAACTCCGGCATTACATCAAAATTCATACCATAGAGGCCCGCGAGGAAACTCAGCGGCACAAAAACCGCTGTGACTACGGTTAACACTCTCATGGTATTGTTCAGTTGATGAGAGGTAATCGACAAGTAACCATCAATCAAGTCACCACAGATATCATAGTGCATGCTGGATAAGCTAAAAAGCCGCTCAAAACGCTCATTCAGACCATTAATAATATGGAAGCTGTTAGCATCGATCTGCATCAGAGTGCCGTCATCCTTTTCCAGCACGCGTGTAATACGCTGATGATAATTAAAGGTACGTATTAACTTGAGAATACGGGACTTGTAAGCGGTTAACGCCACCAGCGTCTGATCACTACCCGCGCTCAACAATTCATCTTCCAGCTCACCAAGAACAGAGTCAAACTGCAGCACTTCATCCAGATAGATCCCTGAAGAAAAATGCATCGCGGTACAAGCCAGGTTCAGAGGTGATTGCAGCAATTGTGCGAATGACTTGCCCTGTTTAACCAGAGCCAGCCCTTGGGAATGCCCCCGACTAACGGTAATCAAACAACGCTCACTGATAAAAAATGATATCTGCTGGTGATCAAACAATAAATTGCCCTTCGCCTCTTTGACCCCCCGGTAGAGAATATAGATCTGCTTTTCGAAATATTCTATCTTGGGAGGATGGCGCAACCGCAAGGTATCAGAAATAGCTAGAGGATGGCACTGTAGTTGACGCAGTGCCTTCTCTAACAGCTGATCGTCATCGGACTGTATTTCAATCCAACTGATAACATCCGGATCGTTTGTTTCAGCCGGGATGACCTCTAAGCCACCTTCAATACAAGTCGCTGGATCAGAGGACAACCACACTTTAATCATGCGTACTCCTGTAGATAAATATTCCTCCACCTCACCCCTGAGAGGGGTCATCGGTATGATTTGTCTGAAACGACTCAACCTGTTCAGCGACATCCAGAGCACTATCATTGTTATTAAAACAGGCAATATGGAACACAGCATCGCCTTCGTACACCATCGGCAGCTCTAAACGCCCGATAATGACGCCTTCCAGTGTCGAATAAATCGGATGTTGAGCACCGCTGTACGGATCATATGTATAGCCCAACAATGTCCCTTTTTTCACATGTGCGCCCAGGGCCGTTTTCATATTTATCATGCCGCTTTCAGGAGCCCGTACCCAATAACTTTTGCGCGCAACAAAAGGCTCAGGTGCGGTAGAGCGACTTTTTGAAGGCGGTAACATCTTCAGGGCACGCATCACGTTTAAGACACCCGTAACACCCGCCCTGATAGCAATTTCATCGTACCTAAGCGCTTCACCCGCTTCATAAAGGAGAACAGGCATCCCCAGCGCACTGGTTTCAGCGCGTAATGACCCATCACGAACAGAAGAGTTAATTAACACAGGAACACCAAAACTACGTGCCAATTCGCGTGTTTCAGGATCGTCAAGATCTGCTCGAATCTGCGGTAAATTTGTACGATTCACCGCCCCGGTGTGCAGGTCGATACCATGGGTACACTTTGTGACTATCTCCTCCATAAAGAGGTTTGCCAGGCGCGCGGCCAACGAACCGCCCTCAGAGCCGGGAAATGAGCGATTAAGATCACGTCGATCAGGCAGGTAACGACTATGCTGTATCAGCCCATAAGCATTCACAACCGGAATAGCGACCAGCGTGCCTGATAGTTTCGCCAGAGACTTCAACGCCAGAACACGGCGGATAATCTCTATACCGTTCAGCTCGTCACCATGAATCGCCGCACTTAAAAACAATACCGGGCCTTGTTTGCGTCCATGAATAACATGTAACGGCATATCCATCGAAGTATGACTACTCAGCTTTGGCAATGGAACATTGATCACCGCCCGGCTGCCAGGCGCGACTTCCGTATTACTGATCGTAAAAGATTCTCTCATATCACACCTTTTTCCACTTCTAATGAGCCCTGACCCATATGATGTTCAACCATCTGTATGGCAGACAACACCCTTGAAGAATCAGTACTTCTGTGAATTTTTGCTGTATCAATTCTTTAGCCAGCAGCCGCTATTGTAAACATATTAAAATGGCGCAATACCAGCCAGCATAAGTGACTATTAATATCATGCCTATGCGTCGCTTACACTATAATCTCTGCGCTGGACGCAAACTGTTTTTCAAACAGCTCTATGGCTCTGTACAGCCTCATTTTTGCAGCACTCAAACTAATGCCGAGTGTCTGACTAATGCCTGCTAAGGATAACTCTAAATCAAACCTCAGCATTAAAATATCACGTGCATATTCGGGAAGTCCGTTCAGAATTTTACGAACGTCATCATTGTGCGCACTGTCCTCTGGCGGTGTATACAACACCTCTTCCTGATCAATCAACACCGTCATGTCATCTGTTAATTGGTAACGCTCTCGCTTTGCAAAAAAGCGATTACATTGATTATCCGCTATCGTAAATAGCCAGGTTTTAAAGCTTGACTCTCCTCTGAATGCACTTATATAACGATAACTACGGGAAAGTGCTTCTTGAACTACATCTTCAGCATCGGCGATATTATTCAATCGGCATAAACAACGATGAAACAATACAGCCCTATATCGATCTATCAATTCATCAAACAACCTTGGCGCATTTCTGTCCTGCTGCTGAATCAAGTCAATAAGCTCATTATCTGCCAGTGTTTGAATTTCAGATAAATTCATTTCCTAAATCCTTTTTATCTCTGCTATTGCAGCGAAGACAGAAATTTAGTTAACTTCACTCAACAAATCTAACTATGTTTTTTTGTTGATTTATAAAAAAATATTTATGAGAAGTTTATGGATCTTGAATTACTCAGAACATTTCTGGAAGTAGCTCGTACACGACACTTCGGGCACGCGGCACAATCTCTGCACTTAACTCAAGCGGCGGTCAGCGCACGAATCAAACTGTTGGAATCGAATCTTGGCGTACAACTTTTCGACCGTCTTAAACGAGATATAAAGCTAACCCCGGAAGGAAATCGTCTACTGCGCCATGCCGACCTTTTACTATCAGGCTGGCGTAAAGCACGCCAGGATGTTTCTGCTGGCGGAGCTAATCAGCAACTCTCTATTGGAGGAAGCCTCAGGCTCTGGGATGTGATGCTGCAACCCTGGTTACACACGTTACGTACTTCCTTGCCTGACATTGCCCTGATTGCAGAGTCTCATACACCCGAAGTACTCACTCGCCGCCTTTTGGATGGCGTTCTTGATATTGCTTTTATGCTTGAACCGGCACATCTGGATGTGCTGCAAATTCAGCAAGTCACTGTTCTTGAGCTAGACCTGATTTCCAGCAACCCGCACGCCTCACTTGAAGATGCCTTTGATAACAACTACCTGATGGTTGATTGGGGGCTTGCTCACGCACTCACGCACAAACGCCTGTTTCCTGATATTGCAGAACCCAATACACGCCTGGGTACGGCAACAATGGCGATTTCATATTTAAAATCCTTAGGAGGCAGTGCCTACCTGCCTAAGCAAGCTATTGAGCAGGAGTTGTTAAATGGCACATTGTGTTGCATCCCTGATGCTCCCACCATCAAGCACCCCGCCTATGCCGTTTTTCCTGTTCGCAGCGCTCGTTCAGACCTGCTTAAACAAGTCATCCAACTGTTTAACAACCAGACATACCTGAAGCCTTAACTTAAGCCTTACCTACCGACACAGACAATCAGACATAAAAAAGGCCCCTGCAATGCAGAGGCCTAATAAGGGGAAAATCAGAACTGCTTATTTCAAGCGGTAAGTCAGACCCATAGATAAGTTTTTATCCACCTCATCATTTGCTTCATAGTCTTCCAAGCTGACTGTAACGTCAAACTTCAGCGAGTTAGAGATATAGTAATAGAAAGATGATGACAACTCATTGTTAGTCACGTCTTCTGCATTTTCATAATCGATATGAGTCAGTACCCAAGAGTTTTCCCAGTCTACACGGTCACTGAGCTCATGCGTTAAAGTCATGTTGTTTGTGACAGTAAAACTATTATCATCATCATCCAAGACAGCAGTTAAGAGTGCTTCGTTGGAGAACTGAGTCGCATTGCTCAACGGACGATGATATTCAGCACCCAATTCAAGCAATGGATTACCATCAGAACCATCATAGTCTTTTAATACAGCACCGACACCGGCACGCACTAACCAGCCGTGCTTACGCGTAGAAAGACGCTCGTTTACCAGAACATCATATGACTTGATAGCACCTGCCGCGCCGATACCACCACCCAAGGCAGTTTCAATGTCCTGGATCCAGTTGATTTCATAATCTTCTGCGCCGTACTTAGAGCGATACTCATCTTCGCGAGCGATAATATTCGCAACAGCCTGATAGGCTGCTAAAGATGGTGTTTGTGTTAGAATGTTACGTTCGGTTAAGGCTTCAACCATACGGATAGCCCGTGCCATTGGCGTAACGTTAACGACACGCCCATAACCAAGACCCAGTGTTGCGGTAATCCGAGGATCATCCGCCCCTTTCTGCAGGCCTACATCACCCTTACCATACCAGAATGCGCCATTACTGTTTGGTTCGAAATAGTTATCCAATTCGACAGCACCGTATGCCTGATAATTAGAAACGCTTTTATCAGCAGCATTGCCGCCACGTGATTTGGTAGTATCACCCTCAAAGCTAAATGTAGTATTTCTGTCAGGTGTAGAAAGTACTTTTTCGAAATCTAAACTCAGATCCAGATCATAACTGGACTGATCCTGATTACCGCTTTTCGCGTCAAAGTTTGCGTTAATGTATGCATCTTCGTATGCAGAACTAGCTTCTTCATAGTCAAACAAAGTAACATTTTCTGCCATAGCCATTGAAGCACTGCTGCCTGCAACCACTGTAGCAATAACAAGGGCTAACTTATTGGATTTCATCTATCGACTCTCCTTTTCGGTCCTAAGACACTAATATTAGACACCTCACTTATATCCTATTAAGCAGGGCCTTTAAAAGCTTAGATACATCAATCTAGCCTAAAGTCACATATTTGTGGAGAAAATTTGAACTATTTTTAAAATAAAGTGTAAGACTCGATTATGTCGCACGTAAGCTCAGGATTTAAGCGTCAATCAATTTGTGTATCCTCTGCTGTACTATGCCTATCAAGGCATTTGGACATTGCCGATAATCAAAATAAGGTGTGCAAATGATATTACCGCTGATCCACACCCGCTGCTCGGCATCTAACGGTTGAAACTCTTTTTTAGGTTGAGACTCTTTTATAGGTTGAAGCTCTTTTATAGGTTGAGACTCTTTTATTAGTTGAGATTCTTTTAAAGGTTGAAACTCTTTTATTCGTTGAGACTCCTCCATATCAAGCCCCAGATGTGCCCAGCTGGCCTTACCTGCAACCAGATGTATAGTCGCACTCTCAACTAACTTACCTGAAAAACAGATAGCTTCCCTTTGGTGTAGTAAAGCGTGGTCACGATAGGCACGCCAATCGCCATCAGGCGATGCCAATTTAGCAAAAATAGTGAGTATTTTTCGCCAATGGTTACCATTGAGTGAAATCAATTCTGCCGCTGAGAACACGCCGCCGCGATGCATAGCAGAAGAAAGCACGGGGCGATTTGCAATATACAGCACTATCTGGGCTGTTGTGCTTCCCAGACAATCATTAAGATGATCGGCAGAACCTGCTGACTGGTTCTGACTGGTATCGGTACTCATACTCAGCTACTCTCCTTCGTTCTTTTGATACTACTGACGACAGGTTCATGTTGTGCAACAAACACTCCAGAAAAAAGGCATGATGCTTGCCTCCATCGGTGTCCTTATTCTTAGCTTTGACGCCATGCTTATTCGTTTGTCCGGCGTATCATCATGGGATGTTGTTTTCTGGAGAGGTTGGTTAATTTGTCTGGTGTTCACGACCCTGACTCTCTTGAAACGCCAACGAATCCAATGGCCAAATAATCGGGCACATTGGCTTTTAGCGGCACTTATTGCTGCATTATATGGCATCAATACGCTTTTATTTGTCTTTTCGATCAGCAATACCAGCACGGCCAATACCGTTGTAATTCTTGCCAGCTCGCCATTATTTGCAGCCATTTTTTCACGCTTATTCCTGCACGAACCCATTAAGCACAGGGTATTACTGGCTATCATCGCCAGCTTTATTGGTGTCATCACCATTTTTGCGGGCTCCTTTAACAGTGGTGGCTGGCTAGGGGACATAGCCGCTCTGTGTCTTGCCTTGTTTATGGGCATAGTCCTGACGCTGTTACGTCGTTATTCCGGGTTACCCTTACTACCCATCATAGCGCTGTCCGGTGCAGTTGCAGGCTTAATGGCAATACCTCTGGCCTCTCCCATGAGCTTGCCTGCTAACAGCTACCTGTGGTTAGCCATTATGGGATTAGTTCAGATGCCACTGGCTACCTGGCTACTGATGCTGGCTCCGCGGTTTATTCCCTCAGCTGAAGTCAGCTTATTTCTGTTAATCGAAACAATCCTCGGACCCGTCTGGGTTTGGCTGGCGGTAGGAGAAGAAACACCAGCGCGAACATTGCTGGGCGGTACAATTATTCTGAGTGCCATTTTTGCCAATACCATGGCAGCACTCTATGAACAAAAACAAAAACAAAAATGTAAAAGTGCCAACTAACCTAGTCTTCAAATAAATCTTCAGACAGGCCTTCAGGTAAGACTGGCAATCCTTGATATTTAGCGATAGCCTGATACCCATCAGTGTGATGATTAATCTGATCTCTGGAGCCTATTATGTTCGCATTTATCTCAAAGCGCTTTTCGCTACTGATTCAACATGACTCAAAGCACTTTTCACAAGAGAGCCCTTCTCTATGGAAAATGATTTTAAGTGTCCTGGCTGCAATTTTTGGTGTTCAATCTGAGCAGAATCGCCAACGCGATTTCAGCAAAGGTAGTGTATGGAGATTCGCTATCCTTGGCCTGATTGCACTGATAGTTTTTATCATAGCCGTGATTTTACTGACTCGCTGGGCACTCTCGCTCGCGGGTGCATAATGTTATTTAACAGCACAATGATCTCTTTTAGATGCATGGTTAGCACAAATATAACCAAATAAATTTTTTATCCATTTATTATATTGACTTACATCAACACCTGACTGCTATACTGAGCCACACAAACGGACGGATAATAACAAAAGCTAGGACGGAATTCGGGTCATATAAACCTGATCGATCCCCGTCACTACCGACGTTGCAGCAGTAACAATGTTAAAGGCTAAAACGATATAAATCTGACCGCCTGAATGTTGTTTAACAACGCCCCTAGTAGACAGTTTTCGAGCAGGGTAACACCCGGAAGGGGAACCTGTAATGAAAGTAAGTAGACTGATATTGTTACTTATATCCATAAGTAGCATCCCATCTGCACGTGCAGAATGGGCCCTCAATATGCCCCGCGGCGTGACTGAAATCAGCCATTCAGTCTTTGATCTGCACATGATCATTTTCTGGATATGTGTCGCGATCGGTATTGTTGTATTTGGTGTGATGTTTTGGTCTATATTCCACCATCGCCAATCGAAGGGAGCACAAGCCCACCACTTCCACGAAAACACTTTCGTTGAGATCATCTGGACACTGGTTCCATTTGCTATCCTCATCGCCATGGCCATTCCAGCTACCGCAACACTGGTAAAAATGTATGACCCATCTGATGCTGACATTGATATTCAGGTTACCGGTTATCAATGGAAATGGCGTTACCAGTACCTCGGCGAAGATATTGATTTTTTCTCCAACACCACTACACCAAAAGAACAGATCAACAACGAATCCGAAAAAGGCGAGAATTACCTACTAGAAGTTGATAATCCATTGGTTATCCCTGCCGGAAAAAAAGTTCGTTTCCTGATCACCTCAGTCGATGTTATTCATAGCTGGTGGGTTCCCGCTTTCGCCGTCAAAAAAGATGCTATCCCTGGCTTTATCAATGAATCCTGGACCAATGTACCTGAGCCTGGCATTTACCGCGGCCAGTGCACAGAACTCTGCGGCACATACCATGGATTTATGCCGATCGTCGTCGATGTCAGACCTCAGGCAGAATATGAACTGTGGCTTGCTGAAATGAAACAAGCCAAAGCTGACGAGATCGCTGCAGCTACGCAAAGCATCAGCATGGAAGAGCTAATGGTCAAAGGCGAAGCCGTTTACAAAACCGCATGCGCTGCCTGCCATCAGGAAAACGGAGAAGGTATCCCTAATGTATTCCCGGGACTTAAAAATAGCCCGGTTGCAACCGGCGATATTAATGAACATATCAATATCGTGCTGAACGGTAAGCCTGGCTCTGCCATGCAGGCATTCCGTGAGCAACTCAGCGCCGTCGACCTTGCAGCTGTCATCACGTATGAACGTAATGCCTGGGGTAACGATAGCGGCGACATGGTGGAACCTGCCGCCATCGACAAACTAAAAATGGCTGCAAAGCAATAGGAGGCTGATGATGAATACCATGGCAAAGGTTGAGCATACAGAACATCACGGCCCCGCAGCCGGTTTAACCCGCTGGCTTTACACGACCAATCACAAAGATATCGGCACCCTCTATTTGTGGTTCAGCTTTGCGATGTTCCTGACCGGGGGGTGTATGGCGCTGATGATAAGAGCAGAACTCTTCCAGCCCGGTTTACAGTTGATACAGCCTGAATTCTTCAACCAAATGACCACCATGCACGGGCTCATCATGGTATTTGGTGCCGTCATGCCCGCCTTTGTCGGCTTAGCGAACTGGATGTTACCGATGATGGTCGGCGCACCGGATATGGCGCTGCCTCGCATGAACAACTGGAGTTTCTGGATTCTGCCTTTCGCGTTTGCCATGATGCTAAGCACACTCTTTATGGAAGGCGGCGCACCTAACTTTGGCTGGACATTTTATGCCCCCTTGTCCACTACTTATGCTCCTCCGAGTGTTACCTACTTCATTTTTGCCGTACATATGATGGGGATCAGCTCGATAATGGGTGCCATCAACATTATCGCAACTATCCTTAATATGCGCGCCCCCGGCATGACGATGATGAAACTACCACTGTTCGTCTGGACCTGGTTAATCACCGCTTTCCTGCTGATCGCGGTGATGCCGGTGCTGGCAGGTGTCGTCACTATGATGCTAATGGATATCCACTTTGGCACCAGCTTCTTCAATGCTGCCGGCGGGGGTGACCCGGTATTATTCCAGCATGTTTTCTGGTTCTTTGGCCATCCGGAAGTGTACATAATGATCTTACCGGCCTTTGGCATTGTGAGTGAGATCATTCCTACCTTTGCGCGCAAACGGCTGTTTGGATACAGCTCCATGGTCTATGCCACCTCATCGATCGCGTTTCTCTCGTTTATCGTTTGGTCCCATCATATGTTTACGGTCGGCCTACCGTTAATGGGTGAGCTGTTCTTTATGTACGCCACCATGCTGATCGCGGTTCCTACCGGTGTAAAAGTGTTCAACTGGGTCGCTACTATGTTTCGTGGCTCCATGACCTTTGAAACACCCATGTTATTTGCTATCGCTTTTGTCGTGCTGTTCACTATAGGCGGATTTTCCGGCCTGATGCTGGCGATTGCTCCTGCGGACTTCCAATATCACGACACCTACTTTGTGGTCGCTCATTTTCATTACGTTTTAGTACCTGGTGCCGTATTTGCCATCATGGCAGGTGTCTATTACTGGCTGCCCAAATGGACGGGGCACTACTATCCGGAAGCGATGGGAAAGGCACATTTCTGGTGTAGCTTTATCGGTGTGAACCTGACATTTTTTCCAATGCACTTCATCGGTTTAGCCGGGATGCCACGCCGCATACCTGATTACGCATTGCAGTTTGCAGACTTCAACATGGTCGCCTCCATCGGTGCTTTTATCTTTGGCTTTTCGCAACTCATTTTTCTGGTACTGATTATTAAAACTATCCGTGGAGGCAGTCCCGCCACATCCGAAGTATGGGATGAGCCCGCGGGTCTAGAGTGGACGGTTGCATCGCCTGCTCCCTATCACACCTTCACGACACCCCCTGACGTTAAGTAGTAGGTAGCTGCCATGAAGCCGGTGAAATCAGCTCAGCAAAAAAACCGATCCATCGTACGCACGCTGATATTGAGTAGCGTGCTGATGTTTGGCTTCGGTTTTGCTTTAGTGCCGCTTTATGATGTCTTCTGTCGTATCACCGGGCTAAACGGCAAGGTAGTGAACACCGGACCGAATGCACCGACAGGCAGTGACAAGAGCAGAACCGTTCGCATCCAGATGATTGCCGTCAACAATGACTCGATGCCGTGGGAGTTCCGGGCTCTATCGCCTATGGTGACTGTCTATCCGGGAGAAAGTAAGCAGGCAGCTTATCTGGCACACAATCCTACTGCTGTAAAAATGGTCGCGCAGGCCATTCCATCAGTATCTCCGTCAGAGGCGGCCCAGTACCTGCATAAAGTCAATTGCTTTTGCTTTGATCGACAGCCACTGGAGAGTCTCGAAAGCAGAGAAATGCCCTTGGTATTTGTCATCGATCCGGATTTGCCCGACTACATCAGCACAATTACTTTGTCCTATACGCTCTTCGATATCACCTCGACACAAACCGCTGAAAGCGATCTCTTATCTAAATCAGCTCAACCCAATAGCACAGGGAGGAACACATTATGAGTCATGAGACTTACTATGTACCCGCGCAAAGCCGCTGGCCGATTTTGGCCTCTATTGCCCTATTCCTGTTAGCTTATGGTGCAGGCAATCTGATCAATGGGCTCAAAACCCAAACCGGGGGAACCGGGCTGGTGTTACTCTTGTCCGGTACCTTTATGATGAGCCTGATACTCATCGGCTGGTTCCGCCACGTGATTAATGAAAGCATGGACGGCAAATACAGCCCTCAGGCAGACCTGTCCTTTCGATGGGGAATGAGCTGGTTTATCTTTTCAGAAGTAATGTTCTTTATCGCGTTCTTCGGTGCACTTTTTTATGTACGTACACTGGCGGTTCCGTGGCTGGGTGGCGAAGGTGACAAAGGCGTTAGTAATATGCTCTGGCAAGGCTTCGAAGCACAATGGCCGTTGCTCACGACACCTGATATGGAAAAATTCCCAGGCGCTAGTGCGGTAATCAACCCCTGGCACCTGCCGCTGATTAATACCGCTATTCTTATTTCCTCCAGCTTCACTATTACATTGGCGCATCACGCTCTGAAAGCCGGTCGCCGCTCGGCTACCATTCTCTGGCATGGCCTGACAATTCTATTAGGTATCATCTTTTTATCTTTTCAGATTGCTGAATATGTAGAGGCTTATCAGGAGCTGGGCTTAACACTGCACTCAGGCATTTACGGTGCGACCTTCTTCATGTTGACGGGCTTTCACGGGGTGCATGTCACATTAGGCACACTGATGCTGATTATCATCTGGCTACGTGTTCTGAAAGGTCACTTTACACCTGATAACCACTTTGGATACGAGGCAGTTGCCTGGTACTGGCACTTTGTAGATGTCGTTTGGGTAGGCTTATTCTTATTCGTGTACGTATTTTAAGACGCAGCCACTAACGCTCAGGAAATCTACCTAAAGCCAAGGAGCATGTGAGACTAACTGGCCACTGAAAAAACCATAGACGACTAAGGCTAACAAAAGCACGCAAAACAGCACACGCAGATACAAGGAATAGACAATACGACGGGATGAGCCACCATCCCTGATAAGAAAAAAAAGGCCGCAAAAAAGACTAACGACGGCTCCAAGAAACATTAGTAGAAGCAGGATCTTGATCATATGAGTAACCTCCAATGCGGATATATGCATAGTAAAGACCGGCAGCGTAATCTATTCAAGTGGATTCTCGCTCTGCAGGCTTTGCTTATCTGCTCGTTACTCGTGTTTTTAGGCAACTGGCAACTGCACAGAGCTGCTGAAAAAGAGCAGCTTTTACTACAATTTACACAAGGAGAGCTTAAGCAAAACAGCAGCGCTGCTCCGATTCACTTATTTGACAAAATCGAGCTCAGTGGGCAGCTCTTAACAGATCACTATTTCTTTTTAGATAATCGTACATGGCAAGGACAGGTTGGCTATGAAGTCATCGCCGCATTAAAGACGAATCAAGCCCATGTTGAATTAATCAGTCTGGGATGGTTGGCAGCACCGCGCGACAGAAACCTATTACCTTCCCTGACACTCCCCGGTAGCCTGCTTAATGTCATCGCTTATGCCGATAAGCCTTCTAAATCCCTGCTACTCGGCGACGATACCTGGACGCAGAGCTGGCCAAAACGTATTCAACAGCTTGATGTTAGCAAAATCTCCAGCGCGCTCAACACACCTGTTTCTGAGTGGCTGTATCGTCCGGTGAGTCAGGTCATACCCGAGCTTACTCTCACATGGAAGCCCGTTGTCATGCCACCGCAACGCCATACTGGCTATGCCGTTCAATGGTATGGACTGGCGACTGCCTGGTTAATTTGTAGCGCCTTTTTAGCGCGAAAAATGTTTATCAATAAGGAGAGCAGTGTATGAACCGCTTAAATTTCTGGCTCATTTGGTTGTTTGGCGCCGGCCCGATGCTACTGGCCGTGTTTCTGTATTTTAGTGGCTACTCGCCAGCAAGCAGTAGCCAACGCGGTGAATTACTACCTCCGGGGTCTACATTAAGCGATTGGGGGTTAATCGACCCCAGCGGCAAAAAGCGCGACGCCAATGGCCAATGGCAATTACTACTGACGAGTAAAGCGCCTTGTATTGAGCGTTGTGCCTATTGGCAAAAACAACTACCACAAATCAATCAGGCACTGGGTAAAGACAGAGACCGGGTTATCTGGGCACTGGTGGCAAATAACCCGCAAGATGATCAGCCCGGTAGCGATCAATTATCACACCTGGAGAATAGTATTTGGCTGGCAGACCCCAATGGTAACTTAGTTTTACAGTACTCGCTGGATCAAACGCCCAAAGATCTATTAAAAGATCTGAAACGCTTACTGAAAGTTTCACGGATAGGCTAATGAAGAGACGGAGCAATCATCATGCAGCGTAGTTTATGGGTTCTCGCCAACTCAGCTTTACTGCTCGCGCTTGTAGTCGTATTGCTCGGTGGCTGGACGCGCCTTAATTACGCAGGATTAGGCTGTCCTGACTGGCCGGGCTGCTATGGCACACTGGTTCTGCCAAGCGCGCCCGAAAGTTTACAGCAACTACAAAGCGCTTTTCCAGACCAACCCATTGATACCTACAAAGGATGGCTGGAAATGACTCACCGCTACGCGGCTGGGACACTGGGTTTATTAATACTCGGGATCGCTATAATCAGTTATAGAATCCGTAAAACTGAGCTATCTCTGGGCTACTTACCAACGCTATTACTCATTTTGGTAACTATACAGGCACTGTTCGGCATGTGGACAGTTACGTTAAAACTGCTGCCACCCATTGTTACCCTGCATTTACTTGGTGGGCTGCTCACTCTGACTTTACTCTTTATGTTGCAAGCAAGGCTGAGAGGAAACGCAATCGGCGCGCTACCAACGGTTGCTCAAAAAGCCCAATGTAGCAACGACATCACTCCTTCAGGCAATACTCCTGCCAACAGGACGCCTGCAAATAAGACTTTTGCATCAACTGGCGCAAGTACTGGGCAAGGCATCCGTTTTAAGGTTTTCATCGGCATTATTCTTCTTTTTTTCCAGTTAGCACTCGGTGGCTGGACCAGTGCAAACTATGCTGGCTGGGCATGCTCTGATTGGATCGTCTGTCACCAGGATAGGAATATCACGCTGGATTTTGCACGTGGATTTGAACTAACAACCGATCTTGAAGCCAACTATGAAGGTGGCTTATTGCCATTAGAAGCCCGTGCCGCCATTCAAATGACACACCGCGTCATGGCCTTGTTGCTGATCGGCTATCTGTTGTGGCTGTCCTGGAATCTACAAAAACTGTCAAGTGCATTCAAACGCCCACTTCAACTGGTACTGCTTTTAGCGATTACACAGGCCGGCCTGGGAGCTGCCAACGTTATCTGGGCGGTACCCTTATCATTAGCGACTGCACATCATGCGGGAGCCGTATGTTTATTACTTGCGATGTTATGGCTATACCAGCGCAGCACTCGATTCTCCAAAGGGGGCACATATGCAGCACTCTAATATCAAACACTCCACGATACAGCAATCTGATCATATTACTCCATCACCCAGTATTGCAGCAGCGTCGCATTGGCGAGACTACTTAGGTCTGTGCAAGTTAAAAGTCGTCGCCGTGATGCTATTAACAGTACTGGTCGGCATGTGTCTGGCCGTCCCTGAGTTACCCGCCTTCAGTACTCTTTTCTGGGGGTTAAGCGGTATAGGTCTGGCTTCCTGTTCTGCGGCGGCCGTCAATCATGTTGTCGATAGCCATATTGATGAAAAAATGGCCCGAACACGCCATCGACCGCTACCTCAGGGGAAAGTCACCCACCAGCAAGCCCTGTTATTCGCTGCCGTTATCGGGGTAACAGGCATCACAACTCTGGTTATATTCATCAATCCTCTCACCGCCTGGCTGACACTGGCATCACTTATCGGCTATGCCTTTGTCTATTCCATGTGGCTGAAACGTGCGACACCGCAGAATATTGTGATTGGTGGCGTCGCAGGGGCGGCCCCTCCTTTATTAGGCTGGGTCGCTGTCACCGGTTCACTGGACGCCAATAGTCTTCTGCTGATGCTGATCATATTTGCCTGGACCCCTCCACACTTCTGGGCATTGTGTATTGCACGAAAAGCAGACTACCAAAAAGCCGGTATCCCTATGCTTCCGGTTACCCATGGCGAAGCATTTACCAAGCTACAGATTATCCTCTATACCCTACTGATGGTCGCCACCACTGCTTTCCCCTATCTGACTCAAATGAGCGGCGAGCTTTACTTAATAGGCGTAGTAGCTCTGAATTTAAGATTCATGCAGTGGGCATGGAAAGTGTACAACAGCGACGACAAACAAGTGGCGATGGGCATGTTCAGATACAGTATTACCTACATCATGATGCTGTTTGTTGTGCTGCTCATTGATCATTACTATGCATTTTTTTCATGAGGGGGAAAGGCACCAAACAGAACATTACAGATCTAATATTTTTAAGCAAAGAGTAAAAAAGTTTAATTTGAAAAAACGCAGTAAATAATAGAAAGCAACTCATATAAAGTAACTGATATAAAGTAACTGATCGGCGTGTCAACCAGACGGGCGATAACGCCATAAGGGAGAAAATGCATGTTTGTTCAACATATGATGGGGATCCTCTACCACCCTAAAACAGAGTGGAAAATGATAAAAGACGAACACTATTCAGTAATGCATGTGTTCTTGGCGCAAATCAGTATATTGGCGGCCATACCGGCAGTGTCACTGTTTATCGGCACCACCCAGATCGGCTGGAGCATTACCGGTGGTGAGTTCATCAAGTTACAGACATCCAGCGCGCTAATGGCAGCCGTTGCTTTCTATTTTGCCATGTGGGTTGCTGTTGGTTTAATAGCCTACGCAATACGCTGGATGGAAAAAACCTATGGCGGTGAAGCGTCGTATGAGGATTGCTTGCTGCTCACTACTTTTACGGCAACACCGATGTTTCTTTCGGGCTTGGCTGGCCTTTATCCTATGCTGTGGTTAAACGTCATGGTGGTATTAGCCGCACTTACTTATAGTATTTACCTTCTCTACACTGGCGTACCTATCGTCATGCAGATCCCTGAAGACCGCGCTTTCCTATTCGCGTCATCAGTACTGACTGTAGGGCTATGTGTGCTCGTTGGCTTAATGGTGACTACGGTGATTCTCTGGAGCACGGTGATACCGCTTAATTATATTTCCGGGTAAGCACTTCATCCTAAAACTACAGTAAGCAAGAAAGCACAGTTGATTGAAAACCTGTAGAAAAAAAAGCCCCGATACTTAATCAGTAGCGGGGCTTTTCTATGCGTCAAACATACTTAACTATGAGTGAATTTAGCATCTGTATAAATACGAAAAGCCGCTTCCCACACAGGACCCACTTTTCCATCACCTACCGGCTTACCTTCAATCTGTACAATGGGTGCGATCTCTTTAGAAGAACTGCTGATCCAAACCTCATCCGCGTTATACACTTCATCCATGCTGACGATACGCTCTTCTACCTTGATTGAACCGTCAGCCTTGAGACTATCTATGATAATACGACGCGTGATACCCGGCAGAATCTGGTTATCCTGAATGGGTGTAATAACCACACCGTCTTTAACGATATAGGCATTCACTGAACTACCTTCTGTCAGTTCATTCTTAGCGTTATACAGCAAGCACTCACTATTACCCGACGCATGGCCTTGCTGAAAGTGCATAACATTTCCCAGCAGTGCTGTGGATTTAATATGACATCTTTTCCAACGCAAATCTTCAGATGTCGTTACAGTGTAGGCATGTACCTTTTCACGATCAACTGGCTCAGGATCTTTAATACCGAAGGTGAAACAAAAAATAGTCGGTTCTACATTTTCCGGGTAGGCATGAAAACGTTTAACATCGGTACCACGCGATACATGAACATACACGCCCAGATTATTAGTTGCGCCCTGGTTACGTGCAATCAGATCGTCTAACAGAACTTTCCATTCATCAGCAGACTTTTTGCATTTGATTTCAATTGCTGCCAATCCATTAATCATACGTTCAATATGAGGCATTAAACCGACTGATTTCCCAGAATAGTAGGGAATCACTTCATAGATACCGTCACCAAACAGAAAGCCACGATCCAGAGGTGAAATACGAGCTTCTGCCAATGGAAGATACTCACCGTTTAAGTATGCGATACTCATAATTATTTACCTCTTAATATGTGCGTAATATATACGTAATATGTGCGTAATATGTGCGTGATGTGCTTGCGGACTGACGATAAATTGATTTTCTGCAGCAAGCTGCCAAGTCTTTCGATTATTCGCTGAAGTCGCTATGAAAAGCAAGACAGCCTGAATGTTTATAAAACTGAAGAATATTTATATTACAGAAAGTGAATTATATGCAAGCAATAGAATAATTAAACAAAAAACATCTGCTTATTAAATAAAAACCAGATTATTTGTTAATTATTATATTGATATCAGAATATTCAACTAGTGAAATTTCACCATAAAGTATACCTTTAATAACCTAATCGTCACAGCACAATTAACACCTACTTAATAAAACCGACATAAAACGCGTCACGCTATTAAACAACAGACACTGACAATATACTCTAATACTTACCTTCTTTTCCGGTTACGCGGTAAATCTATGCGCCTACGCAATCTAGCAACATTTATTACAGTAGCCCGCCTGGGCAGTTTCCATGCTGCTGCCCAGCAACTGCATGCCAGCCAACCCGCCATTTCAGCACGCATCATTGCGCTGGAAGAAGAGCTTGGCGTTAAACTATTTAGCCGTGACAAGAGCGGCACGCGAATTACTGCCTGGGGAAACCAATTACTACCTTATGCAGAAAAACTCCTGGCTATCAGTCAGGAAATGAAAGCGCAGGTCAGTCAGGATAAACCGCAAAAAGGATCGTTACGCATTGGTATTGCCGATACGTTAGCACATTTATGGTTGTCATCTTTACTCAAACACTGGCAGGAAGAATACCCATTGATCTCATTTGAGTTGACCAGCGATGTCACTCCAACACTCATTCGCCAATTGCAGAATCATCAAATTGATCTGGCACTGATGGTTGCTGAACAGAGTATTCCGCCGAATCTGGTAATCGATCCGTTATGCAGCTACCCGCAATGCTGGGTCGTCATACCCAGCCATCAACTTGCCAACCAGCCGGTATGCAGCATTGAAGAACTAGCGGCGTCGCCTATCCTGAGCTTCCCAAGAGACAGCCGCCCCTGGCATTTTTTACAGCAGTACTTCAGCTCATTGAATGAGCCGCCGGTTATCCACACCTGCAGCTCAGTGGCCAATCTACTAACATTAGTGCGCCAGGGTGTCGGGATTGCTTTATTGCCTAAACCTTTAGTTGAGGAATCATTAAAAAGCCAAGAGCTGGTGACATTGCAAACGCAAGCAGAGCCTCCTGAGCTGGCTTTTTGTTATAGCTGGCGATTAGATGACGACCGCGTTCTGCCCAGATTGCTGGCAGATAGCAGTCGCGCCATTATGCAGTTTTCAGCAGCAGGGTGACCGGATCAAAACCCTTTTAAGCCATACCGATTATCTGGCGAAGCTGCAGTAATACAGCTTCACCCTCACTCGGATCAAGCCCATCTTCAGTCAACTCATTCTGGCGGGTAACACCATCAACACTGCCCAGATTTGAAAGGTATTCAAGAATTTCACGTGGCTTAACACTGGCAAGAAGATCGATATCATTGAGTACACTCAGCATCGCCAGGATACCATACGCTCCCCAGTTAGAAACGTCAGCAATCAGTAACTCATCAACCCGCGTTGTCGCCGAGACAATGTCCAGATCTTTAAGAGCTTCGGTAATGTTACCCATACCAATTTCATTACCACCATCACCAATGCCGATCGTCGGACATTTGGCGTTATTGATAAAGGTATCGAAACAGGCAGTACGCGCACTGATACTCTCGCCGCGCATATTGTAATAACCGCCATCAGCCGCTTGCCCGGGACGCTCAATAGACAGCACAGCATCCGGCTGAAAATGATACAGCGCTTTAAACGCTTCCAGCGCGCGCTCCTGATGCTCGCCTACGCGAATCTCATGCACTCGGTAGTTTTGCATTAACGCCTGAGACACCGGAGGCCCGCAAACAATAACCGGGGTTGCACCCAGTGTTTCCAGCGCATCATAAAGCGCAATAGCACCCACCGGCCCATCCGTTTCAAATGTATCGATCACAGGGAAACCTGTGCCTATCAATACGTGCCCTTTGCACTTGTTCAGGATACGAGCGGCACGCAGGTAATAACCCGTTTGCAGTGCTGACTGTACGGTTTTCATTCCGCGTAAATTACGCGCCACCAGCGCATCTTCAATTTGCAAACTCAGCGTAGCGTCATCCGCTCTGTTTTGATTGTTCACTATTCTTTCTCCGAAAATAAGGGGGCAGGTTCAGGCGATACGTTGTAGTGCGGTGGTAATAAATCGCCGCTCAGCCAAACAATTAATGTTATGCGCCTGTTCGAGGCTAATCTCTTCAAAGCTGAGTTTAGAGCCGGGCATCCGTTGTGATAATTTTGCGGTGTCACGAGCAATAACTGAGCCGATTTTTGGATAACCCCCAATAGTCTGGCGATCATTCAGCAACACGATGGGCTGCCCATCTGCAGGGATCTGAATAGCGCCATGACAGATACCTTCAGAAAGAATACCATCAAGCATTGATTGAATTCGCTGCCCTTCCAGACGAAATCCCATGCGGTCAGCACGGTCTGTTAAGGTATATTCACTGGAAAAAAACAAACGTTGTTGAACGGGATCAAAGCTATGCTGCTGATAGCCGAGAATCACTCGTAGCGTCGCACCCTGCAGGTAATCAGGTTGTTCAGACTCAGGCAGCGCCCAAAGAGTATCCGTATGATGGCTCTTGCACGCAAGAATATCGCCTTGCTGCAATTTCTGACCGTTCAGCCCACCGATCGCTTCGCGAGTAACCGTAGCTGTGCTGGAAAAGGTTTTTTCCATCTGAAATCCACCTGCCACAGCCAGATAAGCACGCGTACCCGCCGTCGTAAAACCCAACTCGATTTTATCACCGGCTTTGATCTTGTGACCTTGCCAGCGTTGCGCTTCCTGTCCATTTATTTTGAACGGCATATGCGCGCCCGTCACGACCAGAATAGTATCGACTTGCGCTTCAAGCACTAAGCCTCCAATGCTGATTTCCAGTGCAGTCGCGTTCAGGTCATTTTCACAGAGGCGATTGGCCCATTTAAACGCATCAGCGTCCAATGGTCCTCCGTTGGTGAGTCCTATACGATGATGACCGTAACGTCCACCATCTTGTATTAAGGTTAGCAAACCCGGCTGCTTTACTAAGAAACCACTCATAGCTCACCTCCCAATGCTAAAAACTCACTACGATCTATGGCTGAAAAGCGTACGCTGTCACCCACCTTCACCGGCATCGACGGACTGGCCTTTGGATTAAACATCGGTGTCGGGCATAAACCAATCAGATTCCAACCACCCGGGGATACCGACGGATACACGGCAGTCTGACGATCAGCTATCGCTACTGCACCACGCGGAACTTTCAATCGGGGAGTGCTTAAGCGAGGCGCAGCAATGCGTGGATCCACCTCTCCCAGAAAAGCAAAACCTGGTGCAAAGCCTATAGCATAAACGCGGTACTCCATCTCGCAATGGATTTTAATAACCTCGTCAACACTCAACTGCGCACGTCGTGCTAAATCCTCTAAGTCCGGGCCTGACTCACTACTGTAATACACAGGTAAAGCAATGACCGAGCCTTCCTGTTGTGTCGCATCACCGAGCTGTTGCAGCGTTTCACGAATATGGCGACGCACAGCGAAATGATCGGTTTTATATTGGTCGTAAATCACCATGAGTGACGCATACGACGGCACCATATCAATTAAGGTATCAGCCATCACCGCTTCCAGTCGGGCTGCTGCCAGCTGAACCTGAGCGGATACCAATGGATCAGCCACTTCACCAAAATAGATGATGATGGCGTTTTCGCCTGCAATTTCGACTTTCATTTTGCATTATTCCCCAGGTTAGTGCTCCCTGAGCCAGTACTCCCGGAAATGAGTTGACGAATCTCCTCGATAGCCTGCACACCCGTCATGTTATCGCCATGTACACACAAGGTATCCGCATGCAAATTCAGTGTATGCCCACTTACACTGGTAACCGTACCGGTAGTTGCCAGTTGAACCACCTGAGCCAACATCTTCTCTTTATTATGAACTGCACCTTCAAGTGTGCGTGATAGCAACTTACCATCGTCGGCATAGCAACGATCGGCAAAGGCTTCAAACCACAGATTCAAACCAAATTTGGCCGCTTCAGCTCTGTGTTTTACTGCATCAGGGGTGCCCTGCAGCATTAAAAATATCGGGCGATGATAGCTGGCAACGGCTTGCATAATACTGCCGCGAACTGCTTCATCAGCCATCATATCATTGTAGAGTGCACCGTGCGGTTTCACATACTCAAGCGATAACCCCATGGATGCCGACATACCATCCAGCGCAGCAATCTGGTAAAGAACCAAGGCTTGTATTTCAGCATCACTGGCTTTCAGGGAGCGTCGCCCAAACCCTACCAGATCAGGATACCCCGGATGTGCACCCACAGTAACACCGTATTTTTTTGCCAACGCTAATGTTTTTTGCATCACCAGAGCGTCACCCGCATGGAAACCACAGGCGATATTTGCCTGATCAATATGCGGCATTACCGCATGATCCATCCCCATATTCCAGGAACCAAAACTTTCACCCAAATCGCTATTAAGTTTTAACGTCATATTATCTCTCCTGGTTACGCTTACATGATAGCCAGATGGCTGTTGGGGATATCCGTCACCAACATGTGACCAGGGCTATGCGTGATACAGAAAGGCGGACGTGCTTGTTCAATAGCCACCTGCGGTGTGACACCACATGCCCAGAATACCGGCACTTCGCCCTCTTTAATGGTAACAGCATCACCGAAATCAGGCTGGTTAATATTACTGATACCGATATCTTCCGGGTTACCGAAATGCAGGGGTGCGCCATGCACAGAAGGAAATCGTGTACAGATCTGGATAGCGCGTATTGCATCTTTCGGTTTCATCGGGCGCATACTGACAACAGTAGTACCGCTAAAACGCCCGGCAGGACGACAAGCAATATTGGTGCGATACATCGGCACATTGACACCTTCGGTGATATTGCGCACCTCAAGCCCATCGGCAATCAACGCTTCTTCAAAGGAAAAAGAACAACCCAACAGGAAGGTGACAAGATCATCACGCCAGAATGGGCGAACATCCGTTACTTCCTGAGTCAGCATTCCGTTTTCATAAATACGGTAACGCGGGATATCGCAACGGATATCAAGATCCTTACCCAAATCCGGCAACAGGAAATCGCCGGGGTTAGCCGACATACCGATAACAGGACAAGGCTTTGGATTCAGCTGGCAAAACTGCAAAAACTCATTCGCCCACTCCTTTGGCATAATCGCCAGATTGCCTTGCACAAAGCCTTTTGAATAACCTGATGTATTACCTGCAAATTCACCGCTACGAATTAACTGGCGAAGATCGTAAGGGGAGATATTAACGTCCATAGCGTGCCTCAAGTTTGTGTACTATTTAAACAATTGATCCATCATCATAGCTTGCTCTGTTAAGTGGTCTATTGTCTAATGAAAAATAATTACTACAGCTGATAAATTTATTTTATCAAAAAAACCCGATATCCACAGACATCCAACACAACAACTGATTAGTATACAGAGCATCAGCACTGTGATGACTGGCTTTTCACTACGAAGCAAGTAAAGTAGCAAACTCATGGCTTAACTGACAACGGATCTATCAATGCTACTTTCAGATACCTCTTTACTGGCACTTATTGCGTTGAGCAGCATCGCCTGCCAATGGCTGGCATGGCGGTTGAAGTTACCCGCAATCCTGTTTCTGTTATTAACGGGTATTTTACTTGGCCCCGTTAGCAACACACTCGATCCGGACGCTCTCTTTGGCGACTTACTGTTCCCTTTCGTGTCGTTATCCATCGCAATTATTCTATTTGAAGGTAGCCTGACACTGCACTTTGATCAGGTTCGCGATGTCAGCAAAGTCGTTCGGCGGCTCGTTACCTGGGGAGCGCTCATCACATGGGCGCTAATCGCTCTTGCTTCCTACTGGGTCATTGGACTATCCGCTGAACTGGCCGCGCTCTTTGGCGCATTAGTGGTGGTCACAGGCCCTACAGTGGTGGTTCCCATGTTACGTACATTACGTGCGACCAGCCGCATATCAAATGTGCTTCGCTGGGAAGGGATCATAATTGACCCCATCGGCGCGTTGATGGCAGTACTGGTTTTCGAGTGGATAATATCCAGACAACAAGCCAGCGGATTAATCTCACATACGCTACTGCTATTCGGCGAAATTATTCTGGTTGGTGCAGGCTTAGGCGCACTGGCAGCATTTCTATTAGCTTATGTTATCCGCCATCACTGGTTACCTGAATATCTGCATGCGTTTGGCTCTCTCGCATTAGTGTTAGCAACATTTACTCTGTCTAACCATCTGGCACATGAGTCAGGGTTATTAGCGGTTACTGTCATGGGTATCTGGCTTGCCAATGCCAAAGGCATACATATCGATGAGATACTAACCTTTAAAGAAAACCTGACCATCCTGCTGATTTCCGGCTTATTTATTCTGCTGGCAGCACGTCTCAATCTGGAAAGTCTGATCTCATTAGGCTTGCCGGCTTTGGCCCTGCTCGCCATCATTCAGTTTGTAGTTCGTCCCATATCAGTCGGTTTATGCAGCATCGGCAGCGACCTTAGCTGGCAAGAGAAAGGACTGATCGCCTGGGTCGGCCCACGTGGCATTGTGGCAGCAGCAGTATCTGTGTTCTTTGCACTGCGTTTAGAAGAAAGTGGCTACGCAAATGCTGATGTTCTCACCACTCTGACCTTTTCTGTGATTATCGGCACCGTTGTCTTCCAAAGTGCTACGGCAGGCTTTGTGGCACAGAAGCTGGGCGTCACCGAACCTGAATCAAAAGGACTGGTCATCATTGGCGCTAATAAGGTCGCCCGTGCCATAGCTGAGGCACTGAAACAGCAAGATATCCCGACTTTATTAATCGACCCCAGCTGGGAAAATATCAGCGAAGCCCGGATGTCCGGTTTTACAACATTGCATGGCAACCCGCTATCAACAAGCGTCTCAGAAAAGCTCGAACTAGGGGGCTACGGGCAACTTCTGGCGGCAACCCCACAACATGAAATTAATACTCTGACCTGCCTGCACTTTCGCAGCGAGTTTGAAACACGCTTTATCTATACCATCAAAACAGATAAAAGCACCTCACTGGCATCCAGAAAAGCGGTCGCCAGTGAGCATCAAGGGAATATTCTGGGGCAGGATAGTTTTTCATTTAAAGAAATATACAGCCTGCTAACACAGGGGGCCCGTATAAAAGCGACCAAATTAAGCAGCGACTACCCATTGCCACGCTGGGAAGCCGAACACAGCACTTCACGATCCTTACTCATGGCGATTACCCCGGATGGTCGACTGCGTTTCTTTTCCCCCAACAGCACACTGGTGGCTAAAGAAGGCTGGACACTCCTGTCAATCGATACTCTAGCGCATGTCGTGAAAGAGGAGAGCCATCAAGCGCTGCTTACTTCTGAAAACAGAGCGTCGATATGAGCACTATTTTATGCAGCGCTCCCTCATCCTGCTCTGATGCGGCAGAAGCCCTTCAGGGCTTTATCGATACACATCCACGTTTAGTCGTATTAACAGGTGCAGGCATCAGCACTGATTCTGGGATTCCCGATTACCGGGATCGCCACGCACAATGGAAACGCAAACAACCGGTGCAACATCACGATTTCATGCAGAGCCTGGAAACACGCCAACGTTTCTGGGCCCGAAGTTTAATTGGCTGGCCAATGATGCGCGACGCCAAACCTAATACAGCACACCTGAAGCTCGCTGAAATGGAGCGTGCAGGCCATATCCCGCTTCTGATTACACAAAACGTTGATGGTTTACATCAACAAGCCGGGCATCAGAATATTATCGACCTGCATGGCCGTTCTGACCGTGTTCTATGCACAGAATGTACAGCGCAATACAGCCGGGATCAGGTCCATTTCTGGATGCTGGAGGAGAATGAGGACTTTAAGCATTTCCAGGCAACGGCCGCACCGGATGGAGATGCAGACCTGGAGAATATAGATTTCTCTCTATTTAACGTCAGCACCTGCCCGATATGCAATGGCACACTCAAGCCCGATGTGGTTTTTTTTGGGGATAATGTACCTCGCGAACAGGTTGAACGCTCGCTTAGCCAGCTTCAGCAAGCCGATGCATTGCTTGTCATCGGCTCGTCATTAATGGTCTATTCCGGCTTTCGTTTTTGCAAACGTGCGCATGAGTGGGGCATACCCATTAGCGCACTGACTCTGGGGAAAACACGCGCTGATCAACTGCTAACGCTAAAAATAGATGCATCGATTAAAAACACGCTGGAACAGATAAAGTAAATCATCGAAACTCACATTTGACATTATCAACGCCATACTATAACAAACACTCTCCTTTATAAGACTGATTGATATACAAGATTCGCCCGAATAGCCCATTTCAATATTTACATCGTCGTCATGGAAGCGCTAGAATTTAGATAAGTCAGGATTAAAAGATTGGGGCTGCCTGTCCTAGTTAATACTCTGATTTACTGTTATCTCAGTTGTGTAACTGAGAGATATTCCGAAATTTAAAAAAGAGTACTTATACCGTGTCAGATACACAAACCGGAACCGTCAAGTGGTTCAACGATGAAAAAGGCTTTGGGTTCATTGAGCGCGAAAGCGGCTCGGATCTATTTGTTCATTTCCGTTCAATTATCGGTGAAGGCCGTCGCACCCTAACCGAAGGGCAGGCTGTCAGCTTCGTAGAAGTCCAGGGGCAGAAAGGCCCTCAGGCAGATCAGGTAACGCCGCTGTAAGGTGAATTTTTTGTCTGCCAAAAATAGAAAGCAGGCTGATATGAGCCTGCTTTTTTTTGCTGTTTTATGCGCTGGCGGCCTTCATCTCAGCTGTTTTGGCCCATTCCGGTGGCTTGTGGTAGCGACCCACAACCGAGCTCATGACGGCAAAGGCAATAAAAGAAAACGAAACCTGCTGAAACTCAAATAAGGTTAATGCGACAACAATAATCAACACATCCCCAAGCATGGTTGTTTTTCCGGGATGGATCGCAAAGCGACGCTCCAAATACATCGCCAGTATATTTAACCCACCCAGTGATGCGTTATGACGAAAAAGAATGATGAGTCCGAAACCAATCAACATCCCCCCCAACACGGCAGCGAACAGCGGTTCAACCTCGATGTGCAGATATCGATGCATTAGTTCCGTTAATAAAGATAATAAAGAAATACTGCAAAAGGTTCGAAAAGCAAAACTCCACCCCATATAGCGTAACGCTAAAAAGTAGAATGGCAGATTAAGAATAAAGAATAGTTGCCCGAATGATAAATCGCTAAAACTTTGCAATATCATCCCAATTCCAGCCGTTCCACTGATCAACAACCGGGCTGAGTTAAGTATATGTATCCCTAATGCAACCAGGAGACATCCCTCAAGAATAGATAACCAACGATGCGTTGTATGCATAATACACCCCTAACATCGGCTCCGGCTTTTGACCAGAGACCTGAAAAGAACAACCTGATAATTTCTTGTGGAAAACACAGGCGCGGTGCCAGTAACGGCTATAGGATCTATGCAGAAGCTATGCCAGTTAAAGGACGCGTATTATGAGTAAAATTAAGAAAAAGTGCACCATTTAAAACCAAACCTGATATTTCACGTTTGAAAACGACAAAAAATGATGCACTTTTTAAACACAGAGCTACTTTACTATCGTCAATCCAGATCAGCGGAAAAACTTAGACGCCAGACCTGCCAAACCACTAACCCCGCCAACGGCTTCCAACAAACCACCGGCTGAGCTGTTATTATCAATCAATTCCGGAATCATATCTGACAACGCACTGCTTGCCTGTTGTTCTTCCAGACCCAGTGAAGCTGAAAACTCCTGCACTTCCGACTGCCCCAGCATAGCAAGCACCTGATCCACTGATAAGCTGCTGTTTTCGCCATCACCCAACCATGATTGAGCCAACGAAGCTAATCCACCACCACTGAATTTTGAAATCAGATCACTCAGATCAATCTGGCCATCTGCGCCGCCTAATAGCGACCCCAGAGCGCTCGACACCTGCTCAGAATTGATCCCACCGGCTGATGATCCCAGCTTGCTCAAAAACAGATCGGTTGCCACTTTTAGTAAATCCATCGGTTTAGTCCCTTTTGTTTTGATATAGGAGATGTGCGTATCTAAAATGTTCAGATATCTTACATAATCACCAACACGCTACGCCCTTCAACATGAATCGCATGTTAATTCTGATAAGCACCCGCCGACTGCATAAAGCCATGCACACCGGTTAATACAATCTGCGAAGCCATTGCCGCCAGAATCAAACCGGTCACTTTACTTAAAACATTCAACCCTGTTTTTCCCAGAATTCTCTCCATCCAGGCAGAAAGATGCAGGCACACCAGCAAACTGAATAATGCCAATACCAAACCGATCAAACCGTAGGCCATATCTAATCCGTGCAATTCCGCGCCATACACCAAAATAGTACCGATGGTGGCCGGGCCTACAATTGTGGGAATCGCCAAGGGAACAACCGACACATCATCACGCTGCTCAGAAGGCACCTCAGCATTCGCTCTGACACCGTCTCTTACCAGACTAATGGCAGAAAGAAACAGCAGAATACCTGCACCGATACGAAATGAATCCAGCGTTATACCCAATAAAGCAAATAGAGGAGAGCCGAAAAAGAAAAGCACCAGACTGATACACAAAGCTGCAAATACCGCACGATTGGCCGTCGAACGTCTTACGGCCAACGAGTCTGTTCGCGTCAGAGCCAAAAACATGGATACCACAAAAAAGGGAGCGAACAGAAAAGCAAATTTAACCCAGGTAGAAAGAATCAGAGTCATAGTAGAGCCATCTCAAAAGGGGTGATCATCATCAACAAAAAAGCCGCCTCAAAAGACGGCTTTTTTCAGACGCATCGCTTTAAACGATTTTTGCATCCAGCTTACCAGCCGCATAGGCCTCAGCCATATTTTCCAGCGAAATCGCATTGATTTTAGATGCCTGACCCGCCGCACCAAATGCTTCATAACGAGCAATACAGATACCGCTCATCGCATCGATAGTTTTCTGCAGGTATTTACGAGGATCAAATTCGGCTGGATTTTCAGCGAGGAAACGACGAATCGCACCGGTAGATGCCAAACGCAAATCCGTATCAATATTGATTTTCCGTACGCCGTGTTTAATACCTTCGACAATCTGTTCAACCGGAACGCCATAAGTTTCCGGGATCTCTCCACCAAACTGATTAATCACTGCCAACCACTCCTGAGGTACTGAAGAGGAGCCGTGCATAACCAAGTGGGTACCAGGGATACGCTGATGAATCGCTTTAATACGATCAATCGCCAGAATATCGTCCGTCGGTGGACGCGTAAATTTGTAAGCACCGTGAGATGTACCACAAGCGATAGCGAGTGCATCCACATTAGTTTTACGCACAAAATCAGCCGCTTCGTCAGGATCAGTCAACATCTGATCGTGTGATAAAGTGCCTTCAGCGCCGACGCCGTCTTCTTCACCAGCCTGCCCGGTTTCCAAAGACCCCAAGCAACCCAGTTCACCTTCCACAGACACACCACAGGCGTGAGCCATCTCAACAGTGCGACGTGTTACATCAACATTATACTCATAGCTGGATGGGGTTTTCCCATCAGTCATCAACGAGCCATCCATCATAACAGAGGAAAAGCCCATCGCAATGGAGCGTTGACAAATAGCAGGAGAGGTACCGTGATCCTGGTGCATACACACCGGGATGTGAGGGAACTCAGCGATAGCAGCCAGAATCATGTGACGCAGGAAATTAGAACCTGCATATTTACGCGCGCCCGCAGAAGCCTGCACAATCACCGGAGAGTTGGTTTTGTCAGCCGCTTCCATAATGGCACGCATCTGTTCCAGGTTGTTTACGTTATACGCTGGGATGCCGTAGCCATTTTCGGCAGCGTGGTCCAACAGCTGACGCATTGATATTAAAGCCATTGTGTTTCACCTATTACTTTAAATTATTTTCAGCTTAGCTATATAAAACATACAAAATAAGCAAAGCGCCTTACTGCCTGGCACGTGCTTCTAACATAGCGACGGCTGGCAGCACCTTACCTTCAACAAACTCGAGGAAAGCACCACCACCAGTTGAGATATAGGATACTTTATCAGCAATCTCATATTTATCCACAGCCGCCAGCGTATCACCGCCGCCGGCGATAGAGAATCCGGCGCTTTCAGCAATCGCTAGTGATAATGTTTTAGTACCAGCACCAAACTGATCGAACTCAAACACGCCCACCGGACCATTCCAAATAATCGTGCCAGCACCTTTCAACACGCTGGCCAGCGCGGCGGCAGAGACAGGGCCGATATCCAAAATCATCTCGTCATCGGCTACATCGTCAACGGATTTGACCGTCGCTGTCGCCGTCTCAGAAAATTCAGTAGCCACGACAACATCGACAGGCAATGGGATGTTTACTTTTTTCATCAATGCCTGAGCTACCGGTATCAGGTCATGTTCACACAATGACTTACCTACAGGCTTACCTGCGGCTGCCAGGAAAGTGTTGGCAATACCACCACCCACAATTAACTGATCGACCTTATCAGAAAGCGAATTCAGCACTTCCAGCTTTGTCGATACTTTAGAACCACCGACAATAGCGACCAAAGGAGCCGCGGGCTGCTTAAGGGCCTTACCTAAAGCAGCCAGTTCATTCGCCAACAACGGACCTGCGCAAGCAACATCAGCGAAGCGTGCCACACCATGTGTCGACGCCTGCGCCCGATGCGCCGTGCCAAAAGCATCCATGACATAGATATCACATAATGCCGCCATTTTTTGTGACAAGGCTTCGTTATCTTTTTTCTCACCCAGATTAAACCGGACGTTCTCCAGCAACACCAGCTCGCCGGCAGCCACTTCAAAACCACCCTCCAGCCAGTCTTTAATTAACGGTACAGGGCGTGACAATAATGTGCTCAGATGCGCAGCAACCGGCGCCAACGAAAATTCTTCTGCATACTCGCCTTCAGTCGGACGTCCCAGATGAGACATCACCATTACTTTAGCGCCGGCTTTCAATGCCAACTCAATGGTTGGCAATGCCGCACGGATTCGGGCATCAGAGGTTACTTGTCCATCCTTAACAGGAACATTGAGATCTTCACGGATCAGTATGCGCTTTCCGCTCAGATCCAGATCTGTCATCTTCAATACACTCATGGGCGTGTCCTATTCAGTAGTAATAGTGGCTATTCATCTTAAGAATTGAGGCCCTTGCACAGGTCTCAATAGTAATTAAGCACTTTAGACTTAATGTTATACCTTTATTACGAATCGGCTTCAGGCTGATTTAACCAGTCCCGGGAGATGTCCAGCATGCGATTCGCAAAACCCCACTCGTTATCAAACCAGCAGAGCAATTTAATCAGTGTGCCGCCGCTCACACGGGTTTGTGTGCCATCAACAATGGATGAACGTGGGTCGCGGTTAAAGTCGACCGATGCATGTGGCTCTTCGGTATAGCCTAACAAGCCTTTCAAACCTTGAGCCGCTGCATTTTTGAATATCTGATTAACCTCTTCGGCGCTGGTTTGCTTCGAGACATTAATACTCATATCCATCACAGACACATTGATCGTCGGCACGCGCAGGTGCAAACACTCAAAGCGTCCGGCTAATGCAGGCAGCAAACGATCAATACCGCGACTTAAACCGGTATCTACCGGAATAATCGATTGCATCGCGCTTCTTGTCAGACGCAAGTCAGTCTGATGATAACTATCAATCACCGGCTGATCATTCATCGCTGAATGGATCGTCGTCGTCACACCAGAGACGATACCCAGTTCGCGATTCAGCAACTCCAACACGGGAATCACACAGTTAGTCGTGCAGGATGCTGCTGACACTACTGTCATACCCGCCGTCAGTAGCTGATGATTCAGCCCATAGACAATTGTTGCATCAACATCCGCCATGGCCGGTTGAGAGAAAAGTAATTTTTTTGCCCCCGATTTCAGGTGCTTTTCAGCTGTTTCCCTATCACTAAACGATCCTGAGCACTCTATAACCAGATCAATGCCCATCTTTTCCCAGGGAAGCAAAGAGGGATCTGCCTGATTAATTACCTGAATACGATCATCACCAATCAGCAGACATTCACCATCGTGCTCAACCGGAATCGGGAAACGACCATGCGTCGTATCATAGCGGGTCAGATACGTGACCGTTTCAATATCAGACAGCTCATTTAATGCAACCACCTGCAACTGCTGCTGCAATCCATTTTCATAGATTGCCCGCAACACGCATTGACCAATCCGACCATAGCCATTAATCGCAATTCGAAAGCTCATCTAACTCGCTTTACACTCAAATAAAGAACGAAGCCGGACACATGTCCGGCTTAGAATCGATTTACAGTACCGATTTAACCGTTGCTACAACATTATCAACAGTAAAGCCGAAATGTTTAAACAGGTCACCCGCCGGCGCAGACTCACCAAAGGTGGTCATACCAACAATGGAGCCATTCAAACCAACATACTTGTACCAGAAGTCAGCCTGTAGCGCCTCAACAGCGACGCGCGCCGTGACTGCCGCCGGCAGAACGGCTTCACGATAGGCAGCATCCTGACGATCAAACACGCCAGTTTCCGGCATAGAGACGACACGTACCTTCTTGCCTTGTGCAGCCAAAACTTCAGCAGCATCCATCGCTAATCCCACTTCAGAACCCGTGGCAATCAAGATAGCATCAGGCTTGCCATCCGTATCACGCAGGATGTAACCACCGCGTGAAATGTTGGCAATCTGTTCGGGAGTACGCTCTTGGTGTGGCAGGTTCTGACGCGAGAACACCATCGCTGTCGGGCCATCTGTACGCTCTAGCGCCGCTTTCCAGGCTACCGCTGATTCAACCGCGTCTCCTGGACGCCAGCAGCTCATATTAGGTGTATGACGCAGGTTAGAGACCTGTTCAACAGGCTGGTGAGTCGGGCCATCTTCACCCAGACCGATCGAATCATGTGTGTATACATGGATAACGCGCTGCTTCATCAGTGCAGCCATACGCAATGCATTACGTGCATATTCCATGAATACCAGGAAGGTCGCACCGTATGGAATAAAACCACCGTGCAACGCCAGACCATTCATCATTGCAGACATACCGAATTCACGCACGCCGTAATAAAGGTAGTTACCAGAAGCATCATCTTTACTTATGCCTTTGGCGCCCGACCAGATTGTCAGGTTAGAACCAGCCAGGTCAGCAGATCCACCTAAAAGCTCCGGCAAAAGTGGGCCATAAGCATTCAGTGCATTTTGTGAAGCCTTACGTGAGGCGATGGTTTCACCTTTAGCGGCGATTTCTGCAATCCAAGCATCTGCTTTTTCAGAAAAATCGGCTGGCAAGTCGCCAGAAATACGGCGCAATAAATCGTCAGCTAATTCAGGGAAAGCGCTGCGGTAAGCAGCGAAGCGCGAGTTCCAGTCATTTTCTGCACGACAACCGGCATCTTTGGCATTCCAGTCTGCATACAGGTCTTCCGGAACGTCAAACGCGGCATAAGGCCAGTTCAGACGTTTACGCGTCAGCGCAATTTCATCCTCACCTAATGGTGCACCGTGGCAGTCTTCTTTACCTTCTTTATTCGGCGAACCAAAACCAATAGTGGTTTTACAGCAGATCAGCGTTGGGCGGTCAGTGGTTTCTTTAGCGCTGACAATCGCATCACGAATCTGATCTGCATTATGCCCATCGACACCCGGAATGACCTGCCACCCGTAAGCTTCAAAGCGCTTGACGTTATCGTCGGTGTACCAGCCTTCAACTTCACCGTCGATAGAAATACCGTTGTCATCCCAGAAAGCGATTAACTTACCCAGACCTAACGTACCGGCAAGCGAGCAAGCTTCATGAGAAATACCTTCCATCATGCAACCATCACCGAGGAAAACATAGGTGTTATGATCAATGATTTCGTGACCGTCGCGGTTAAACTGTTCAGCCAGGATTTTCTCAGCGGTCGCAAAACCTACAGCATTTGATATGCCCTGCCCTAACGGGCCGGTAGTAGTTTCTACTCCGGGGCAGTAACCGTATTCCGGATGCCCTGCCGTTTTAGAATGCAATTGACGGAAGTTTTTAATATCGTCAATTGAGACATCGTAACCGGTCAGGTGCAACAGAGAGTAAATCAGCATTGACCCATGGCCGTTAGATAATACGAAACGATCACGATCAAACCATTGCGGGTTAGATGGATTGTGCTGCATGAAATCGTTCCAGAGCACTTCTGCAATATCTGCCATGCCCATTGGTGCACCAGGGTGGCCCGACTTTGCTTTTTGAACAGCATCCATACTTAATGCGCGAATAGCGTTGGCCAGTTCTCTGCGAGAGGACATTCAATCAACTCCTGGGATTTTCCCAATTTAGTGAAGCGAAGTATAAAAACAGGCCGCAATTTTCGCGCAGATACGTCTTCGCTTCAACGCTAAAACCTGATTTCGACGAAAACTGAAGGAATTTCATGTTAATTCATGAAATTTTCATGCAAAACCGACGCTAAAATCATGCATTACCGGTTCAAGACAGCTAAAATACGCCCTGCTTTTACAATCACAGATGTACAGAGACTCTATTACACCTTCTCTGCCTCTCGTGATTCTACTAAGAACAACGCTGCTAAAGTAGCTCAACCAAAAAAAGTGCTCGCAGACAGTTCTGTTTAATAGCTTTAATTGAGGATACAAACACGCGATGAGCGAATATAGCCTATTTACTTCCGAATCCGTGTCTGAAGGTCACCCAGACAAAATAGCTGACCAGATTTCAGACGCCGTTCTTGACGCCATTATCAGTGAAGATAAATATGCGCGTGTTGCCTGCGAAACCATGGTTAAAACGGGTGTCGCAATTGTTTCCGGCGAAATAACTACCTCAGCATGGGTAGATCTTGAAGATATCGTGCGTAATGTTATCTGTGATATCGGCTACACATCATCTGATGTCGGTTATGATGGTGCGACATGCGGTGTTATCAACATTATCGGTAAGCAAGCACATGAAATTGCTCAGGGCGTCGATCGCGCTAAACCTGAAGACCAGGGAGCGGGCGACCAGGGCCTGATGTTTGGTTACGCATCGAATGAAACCGACGTACTAATGCCCGCGCCGATTACTTATTCTCATCGTTTAGTCGAGCGTCAGGCAGAAGTCCGCAAATCCGGCTTATTGCCATGGTTACGTCCGGATGCAAAATCACAGGTCACCTTCCGTTATGCCGACGGAAAGCCATCAGGCATCGACGCCATCGTTCTGTCGACGCAACACAACCCTGATGTATCGCAAGCCGATTTGCGCGAAGCGGTAATGGAATTGATCATCAAGCATGTGTTACCGGCAGAATGGCTCACCAAAGAAACTAAATTTCATATCAACCCTACGGGCTCATTCGTTACCGGAGGGCCAGTAGGAGACTGTGGTCTGACTGGCCGTAAGATCATCGTAGATACCTACGGCGGTATGGCGCGTCACGGTGGTGGGGCATTTTCGGGTAAAGACCCATCTAAAGTTGACCGTTCTGCTGCCTACGCGGGTCGTTATGTTGCCAAAAACCTGGTCGCCGCCGGACTTGTTGATCGTTGTGAAATTCAGGTTTCTTACGCCATCGGTGTTGCTGAACCGACTTCAGTATCGATCAACACATTCGGTACAGGCAAAATATCTGATGAGAAAATCATTGCACTGATCAATCGTCATTTTGATTTGCGCCCACACGCGATTACTCGCATGCTGGATCTGCTGCACCCTATGTACCGTGCGACAGCAGCTTATGGACACTTTGGCCGTAGCCCTGTTGAGATGACAGTGAATGACGATACCTTTACGGCTTTCACATGGGAACGCACCGATAAAATTGAAGCATTAAAAGCGGACGCCGGGATCTAAACATTCTGCACTTTTTCTAAAAGGCACTTTTTGTGCCTTTTTTTATCACTTTCTTATGCTTTTCTTATATTTTAATTATAGAACAAGCCTTTAAAACTGGCGTTTTATACATTTCTGACCAAGACTCTTTTAGTTAACGAAACACATAACTTCTTACCTGTAGAAAAATAATAAGCAAACATGGGTGTCCGGAGAGTCAATGCACTTTAAAAATATCAGCATCCGCTGGAAACTGTTTATTCTGGTTTCTCTGGTGATGCTAAGCATTACAGCGATCTATCTGATCTCTTTAAAATTTGCACATGATGATCTGATCGAATCGCAAAAAACTATCATTAAAAGCGTTGTTGATAGCGCCGCGAGTCAATTAAAACCGATTTTATCCTCCGACAACCACACCCTCTCCGATGAAGAAAAAATCAGTCACATCAGGCAACTGGTGCAGACACTGCGTTATGGCGAGAATAACTACCTGTTTGCATATGATTTGGCGGGCATGAACATAGCGCACCCGGTTTTATCCAGCATTGACGGCCAGGATACCCGCCACCTGAAAGATCAAAACAACAACGACATAATGCAACCGATACGCCAGGGTATTATTCAACAAGGTGAATTGTACTGGACCTATTATTGGCCCAAAAAAGAAGGGGCTGAACCCTCAGAAAAGCTCAGCTACGCGAAGCTCATCCCAGGCACAGATCTGATCATAGGTTCGGGTATTCACCTGGAAGAGATACAACAGCTGTACGTCACTCACAGCATCACCTTTACCTTACTGGCTACTTTTTTTGGCTTACTCACTTACCTGATAGCCAGCCGTATTGCCAACAGTATCACAGCACCCACAGCACGACTGGTCACGCAAATTGAACAACTGACATCAGGACATCTGACCGAAGAGATCACGGATGCCGAGCGGCAAGATGAGATCGGCAGCATTGCAAAAGCACTGGTGCATTTTCGCCAACAAACCATTGAAAACAAAAACCTTAAGCAAACCAGCCTGCAGGAAAAACATCTGGCCAAATACGACCCTGTAACCCAACTACTCTCCCGGAAAGCCCTGGAAAATGAGCTAAACCTTATTCTGGCAAGCCTTCCATCAGGTGAGCGAAGTGCCGTATTAGCGATCAAACTACCTTTACTACGCGACATACTGTCACGCTGGGGTTCCGATTACTGCAACCTGATACTTATCGATATCTGTGACCGTATTAAAAAAACACTCGGGGTGAACGACCTGCTGGCACGCTATAGTGATGATACTATCATGCTGATACGTCCTGAACTCTCAGATACCCGTGAGATCAATATTCTCATCAACGCCATTCAGACCGCCATCATGCAACCTGCTCAAATTGAGGGCCAGCAGTTATCATTTCAATCCCGCGTGGGTGTCAGTATCGCACCTGTTGACGGCACTCAGGAGCTACAGCTATTCGGCCATGCAGAGGAAGCCCTAAGCGAGGCACGGCGCCTCGAGCTGGATTATATGTTCTTCGACCAGTTGAAAACCTTTGCTCTGGATGAACGCCTGATATTGTGGAAAGATATTCAGCAAGCCTTAGAGGAGGACCAGTTTTACCTTGTCTTTCAGCCACTGCATGACTTACATACCAATAAAATCATCTCGGCTGAAGTACTTTTACGCTGGGAGCATCCGGAACGCGGCTTTATATCTCCGGCCACTTTCGTGGTATTTGCCGAACAAAGCGGACTCGTTACCCGACTGGATAACTGGGTCTTAAAAGCCGCCGCAAAACAGATCAATGAATGGAGAGAAGCCAACATCGAAGTTCCACAGCTAGCCGTCAACCTCTCCGGATTGACCTTCATGCGCAGTGATTTAAACCAGTTGATACAAGAAGCCACGGCTGAATATGGCTTCCCCTTAACGGCGCTGGAGCTGGAACTGACAGAAGGCGTTCTGATTGCTTCGATAGAAACATTACAGGAAAAAATCCAGACGATTCAGGAGATGGGCATTAGTATCTCCATTGATGATTTTGGCACGGGTTACTCCTCTTTAAGCAGGATAAGAAACCTGCAGATCAATAAAATCAAAATTGATCGTTCATTTATTCAAGACCTGGAAAATAATCAAAGTGATAAAAAGATCATAGAAGCTATTATTCTCATGGCACAAGGACTTGACGTTAAGGTGGTTGCCGAAGGTGTCGAAACGCCGGAGCAGCTGAATATCTTACGTGCCATGAACTGTGATATTGCGCAGGGATTTTTACTCAGCAAGCCGCTGAAGAAAGAAAAACTGATACAGTTACTGGAAAATCAAAATCTTATTATTGAAGTAGACTGAATCACGCTAAAAGAATGGCATAATATGCCCTTTTATTGTCGATCTGAGTATGAGTGGCATGCGTATACCTCGATTTTATGAACCTTCTGATTTATCCATCGGCGAAACACACACATTAAGCGAAGCAGCAACACAGCATGTGTCCCGCGTATTACGCATGAAGGCCGGCGATCAAATAACTCTCTTTAACGGACAAGGGAGCGAGTTCTTATGCACACTTGCCAGAGTCGATAAAAGACATGTTGATGTGGATGTCATCACTCAAATACCACTTTCCAGATCCAGCTCCTTAAGAATACATATCGGCCAAGCCATCTCACGCGGCGAGAGAATGGATTACGCCATCCAGAAAGCGACTGAGCTGGGGATGTCATGCATGACACCGCTGTTTACCGAACGCTGTGAAGTCCGTTTAAATAATGAACGGCGCGATAAACGTACTCAACATTGGCAGCAAATTGCGATCAGCGCGTGTGAACAATCGCTGAGAAATGAACTTCCGCGTATCGAACCCATCCAACCTTTGCACGAATGGCTTAACGATGTTGAAGCAGACCTGAAACTGGTACTGCATCATCATACAGAACAGCCACTGGGAGATTTTCCCCGACCGGGTTCTATCGCTTTACTGATTGGCCCTGAAGGAGGGCTCAGCGAAACAGAAGTAAGCGCAGCACTGGAAGCCGGTTTTCAACCCGTTGCATTGGGGCCCCGGGTCATGCGTACCGAAACAGCGCCGGTTGCCGCCCAAGCCGTACTACAATATTTATGGGGCGATCTAAGCTAGCCCCGATAAGCCTAAATTTAGAGTAAACTCATCGATCAAGCTCACCTGAGGATAGCAGAGAATGTCATTGAAAATCGGTATTGTGATGGACCCTATTGATGGGATTAACTACAAAAAAGATAGCTCTCTCGCCATGCTTTGGGCCGCTCAGCAGAAAGGCTGGGAGCTTTGGTACATGGAACAGAAGCATCTGTTTTTGAGTGAAGGCAAAGCCCGCGCAAAAATGGCTCCCCTCAGCGTGGCCATGGATCCGGACGCATTTTTCACACGCGGTGAATACCAGATTGAAGATCTTTCATCTCTGGATGTCATTTTAATGCGCAAAGATCCTCCGTTTGATAAAGAGTTCCTCTACAGCACACAGCTTCTGGCCATGGCGGAAACAGAAGGAACCTTAATTGTTAACCGCACACAAAGCTTACGCGATTTTAACGAAAAGCTTTTCGCTACTCATTTCCCGCAATGCTGTCCTCCACTCATAGTAACGCAAGATGAAGCATTGCTACGTGCATTCCATGCGGAGCATAAAGACGTTATTTTCAAGCCACTTGATGGTATGGGTGGAGCGTCAATCTTCAGAATCAAAGAAGATGGTATCAATCTGGGTGTCATTATCGAAACGCTGACAGAACACGGCCAGCAAACCATCATGGCGCAAAAGTATCTGCCAGAAATTATTAATGGCGATAAACGCATTCTGATGATCGATGGCGAAGCCGTTCCTTACGCGCTGGCACGCGTACCTATGGCAGGAGAAACGCGAGGCAACCTGGCGGCAGGCGGACGTGGAGAAGGCCGGGAATTAACAGATCGTGACCGCTGGATCTGCGAACAAGTAAGTGCCACACTTAAAGAAAAGGGGCTGTTATTTGTCGGCTTAGATGTTATTGGTGACTACCTGACCGAAATCAACGTCACCAGCCCCACCTGCATCCGTGAACTGGATAATCAATTTGGGCTGGATATCGGCATGCAATTAATGAACGCCATTGAAGAGAAGCGGAATAACACCTAGTGTCTGGAGCTACCCTGAACAGATCAGCACCCCCGACTGTCAGCGCAACCGATCGGTTGGGCTTTACGCTGTTTATGGCGGTTGCTCTGCATGCTGTATTTATTCTGGGTAGCTCTTTCGTCAGTTCACCCTCCGCACCACCAGTACAAACACTCGAAATTACGCTGGCGCAATACGCGGTTGAAAAGCCCCCTGAAAAAACCGACTTCCTGGCGCAAGCAAACCAACTTGCCAGTGGTACGGTTGAAGAAAAACGCCTGCCATCAACAACAGAGCGCTCTGCGTTTCAGGATGACAAGATCCGCAACCAATCAGCGCCCCCCGTTCAGCCGGCCAACAAGCCAGAACCCACACCGATTGCAAACAAGGCTCAAAAGCAACCGGTGGCCGATAAAGGCGCGGCCAGCCAAACAGATATCGCAAAAAGAGCAGTCGTTACGACGACAGCCGAAAAAAAGGAAAAGGTTTCAACCAAGCCACGTAAAACCGAATCGGCCCCCTCTCAGCCAAAAGCTGGCCACTCCACATCTTTACTGGCAAAAAGTCTGGAGATAGCCAACCTCCAGGCTCAAATTAAAATGCAACAAGAGCAGTTTGCCCAGCGACCAAAAACCCGCAGGTTAACCTCAGTTTCTACGACGATGCACGAAGATGCCATCTATCTCGATAATTGGAGACGACGCATAGAGATGGTTGGCAACATGAATTACCCGGAAGAAGCGCGGCGACAGAAAATTTATGGCACATTACGTGTGTTAGTTGCCATCTACCCGGATGGTGGCCTGAAAAGTGTCGAAATAACTCAATCATCCGGAAATAAAACACTCGATGATGCCGCCATCAGGATTGTAAAGCTCGCTTCACCTTTTCAACCCTTCAGCGTTGAAATGAGAAAAAGCACCGATGTTTTGGAGATCATTCGTAGCTGGAAGTTTGAGAAAAACACACATCTGTACTAAACCTTAGTAGTCCGTTTTTCTTTTATATGTGGTTATCTCATGCTTAATACTCAGACCTGTCTGCGCGATCACTTTTTAATCTCCATGCCTCATCTTGAGGACGAGACGTTTGCGCAAACTATTATTTATATCTGTGACCATAGTGAATACGGCGCTATGGGTTTGATGCTAAACCGGCCACTTAATTTCCATCTCGATAAGATGCTCAATCATCTTGATCTGCCTACCAGCCATATTGCCCGATCTATCCCGGTATATTCCGGAGGGCCGGTACAAAATGACAGAGGCTTCGTACTGCACAAATCGTATTTAGGTAATCCCTGGCTTTCAACTCACGCGGTTACCGATGAACTGTTTCTGACGACTTCATTTGATATTCTTGAAGCCCTCGCCCTAAGCGAATCCACGGAAGCCCTAATCACTCTCGGTTACACCGGATGGGGACCAGGTCAACTCGAACAGGAAATAACTGACAATGTCTGGTTAAGCTGCCCGGCAAATTCAGATATAATGTTTCACAAACCCGCCGAAGAGAGACTACAGGCAGCAGCTGCCACCTTGGGGGTTAATCTTAATTTATTAACAACCCATACCGGGCGCGCCTGAATCCAGACAACTATGACAGCATCCAGCCAGCAAGTGCTCGCCTTCGACTTTGGCACCCGTCGTATCGGGATAGCCACAGGCCAATCAATCACCTTCACCACATTAGCACTCCCCCCCCTGCCAGCAAAAGACGGCACTCCGGACTGGGGCATGCTGGATAAGACAATCAAGGAATGGCAACCCGATACACTTGTCGTGGGTATTCCTCTGAATATGGATGGCACGATCAGCGAGATGTCCCGACGAGCCCGGCGTTTTGCAAACCGTATTCAGGATCGCTACCAACGACCCTGCTACCTGATGGACGAACGCTTATCGACAGCAGAAGCGAAAGAGATTCACTTCGCACAAGGTGGCGGTACTAATTTCCGTAAAGAATCGGTCGATGGTATCGCAGCACAAATTATTCTGGAAAGCTGGTTTAGTAGCACGCAACGCATTCCAAGCCACACACGACTGGAGGATATTTATGGTAACGGGAACACTGAGTGTTGAGTCTCTGCTCGACAACATGGTTTCAGAGCTCAAAACACTTTTAATTCACCGCCAGATAGATGACCCTCTTATTATAGGCATCCGTACAGGCGGCATCTGGATTGCCGAACGCTTACATACGGCTCTGGCACTGGAAAGTCCTATCGGCACGCTGGATATCTCTTTTTACCGCGATGACTTTTCTCAAATTGGCCTTCACCCCAAAGTTCAGGCATCTCAGATCCCTTGCGCCACTGAAGGGCGTGATATCGTTCTTGTCGATGACGTTATTATGAGCGGGCGTACTATTCGCGCAGCACTCAACGAACTGTTCGATTACGGACGTCCTTCCTCGGTGACACTCGTGACGCTATTGGACCTTCAACGCCGGGAGTTGCCTATTCAGGCTGACGTATATGGCAGCGCTATGTCATTAAGCCCTAATCAGCAAGTCAAACTAAGCGGCCCTGATCCGCTGGAATTAGAGATCAGTCAAAAAGACTAACCCAAGCTGGAGCACAACATGTTTGAAATTCAAGACCCTAACAGCATTCAGCTAAACAGCGAAGGCCAGCTTAAGCACTTTATTACCACCGAAGGGTTGTCAAAAGCACTACTGACAGAAATTATTGAAACAGCAGACTCATTCGCTGATATGAGCGCTCAACAAGTTAAAAAAGTACCGCTGCTACGCGGCAAAACTGTTGTGAATCTGTTTTTCGAATCAAGCACACGCACACTCAGCACCTTTGAGCTGGCAGCCAAGCGCTTATCCGCCGATGTGCTTAACCTGAATATCAGCACATCGTCGACGTCAAAAGGCGAGACGCTGAAAGACACCTTACAAACACTGGAAGCGATGCACTCCGATATGTTTGTGGTGCGTCATTCAGACAGCGGAGCAGCGCACTTTATCGCTGAGCATGTCACACCCAATGTCGCTGTTATTAACGCCGGTGATGGCCGCCATGCACACCCGACACAAGCCATGTTAGATATGCTCACCATCAAGCGTCATAAGGGAGACTTCTCTCCGTTGATTGTCGCGATAGTAGGCGACATTCTTCACTCACGGGTGGCTCGCTCACAAATTCACGCCCTGCGCACCTTAGGCGCCGCTGAAATACGTGTTATCGCCCCCACCACCCTGCTACCGAAAAACATTGAAGCGCTTGGCGTTAAAGTCTTTACCAACATGCAAGCGGGCCTTAAAGATGCCGATGTAGTCATCATGCTGCGTTTGCAAAAAGAACGTATGCAGAGCGCCTTATTACCGAGCGAATCCGAATTCTACAAGCTCTTTGGCCTGACTAACGACAAACTGCAACATGCCAAACCTGATGCGGTCGTCATGCATCCCGGACCTATTAACCGGGGAGTGGAAATTGAATCCGCCGTTGCTGATGGCCCAAAATCATTGATTCTTGATCAAGTGACTAACGGCATCGCTGTCAGAATGGCCGTTATGTCGATGTCAATGTCTGGACAAATGACTGAGAAAAACCTGAAGTCGGAGGCGCAGTAGCATGCTTGTAATACAAAATGGACGTGTTGTTGACCCAAAAAACCAACTGGATCAGATCTGTGACCTGTACATTAAGAATGGCAAGGTAGCCGCCATCGGCCAAGCACCCGAAGGCCAAAGCATTAGCCAATCCATTGATGCATCAGGTAAAGTCGTAATCCCCGGGCTTATCGACTTATGTGCGCATGTCAGAGAACCCGGCTACACTCAAAAAGCCACCATCGCCAGTGAAACAGCCGCCGCCGTGGCGGGTGGCATTACCACCCTGGTAACTCCCCCCACCACTAAGCCAGTGGTTGATAATCCGGCTGTAGCGGAGTTGATAATCGATCGGGCCGAAGCAACAGGCCTGGCCCATGTACTTCCGATGGGAGCCCTGACACAAGGCTTACAGGGCGAGCAGCTATCCCCGATGCATGCCCTCAGCAGTTCAGGATGCGTAGCCTTCAGTAACGCACGGCACGCCATCCCAAGCGCGCTGGTACTATTACGCTGCCTTGAATATGCAGCGACTCATGACTTTCTGGTTATTTTTCAGCCTCAGGATCATGAGCTTGCGGCCAAAGGATGCATGCATGACGATACAACCTGTACCCGCCTTGGGCTGGCCGGCATTCCCGAGACAGCCGAAACAGTTGAAGTAGCCCGCTGCCTGCTGCTGGTAGAGCAAACGGGTGTACGTGCGCACTTTGGTCAGCTATCTGCTGAACGCTCAGTACGAATGGTAACAGACGCTCGTAAACTCGGCCTTAGAGTCACTGCAGATGTTTCTATACACCACCTGCTGCTGACCGATGTGAATGTAAACGGCTTTAATAGCCTGTTCCACGTGATCCCGCCACTAAGAAGCCAGCTCGACCGTGCCGGCTTGCTACATGGGCTGGTAACCGATGGTATTCAGGCCATCTGTTCAGATCATCAACCTCACGACCCTGCTGCCAAGCAAGCGCCCTTTGCAGCCACAGAACCCGGAATATCCGGTCTGGAAACTCTACTGCCTTTAGGACTGATGCTGGTAAAACAACAGCTACTCTCTCTGCCTGAGCTGATCGAAAAACTCACCTCGGCCCCTGCCAGTATCCTGCAAATAAATAAGGGATCTTTAGGCATCGGCAGCGATGCCGACATCTGTATTTTTGATCCTGAAACGCAATGGCAGCTCACCGACGAGAACTGTATTTCGGCCGGCAAAAACTCACCTTTTATGGGAGTCCCGCTGCAAGGCAAAGTGATTCACACGCTGATTAACGGAAAAACTGTCTTTCAGGCATAACCAAGACATATTCAAAACAATAAAAAACCGTACTTTTATCTGCCAGATAGAAAAAAGTACGGTTTTTTTATTTCTATCGGACTTCACATCTTTCCGATTTCCATCTCGCCCGACAGATTCATAAAATCCTCTTCTTCCTGCAGGAATAAAGAGTCCTTACTTTCATGAGCACTCAGATCCGGATTTGTATCTGAACTGAGTTTTATCATCAGACGAAGATCGTTGGCAGAATCTGCATGCGCCAGCGCTGTATCATAATTAATAGCACCTTCTTTATAGAGCTCAAATAGCGCCTGATCAAATGTCTGCATGCCAAGGTTAGTCGACTTTTTCATCACCTCCTTGATCTCATGAATATCTCCTTTACGGATCAAGTCCTGAATCAATGGTGTACAAATCATCACCTCAATCGCGGCACGACGGCCTTTGCCGTCCTTGGTAGGTAGCAGTTGCTGGGCAACAATCGCCTTCAGGTTCAGTGAAAGCTCCATCCAGAGCTGATCATGATGCTCTGGCGGAAAAAAGCTAACCACTCTGTCCAATGCCTGGTTGGCATTATTGGCATGCAATGTTGCCATACACAGGTGACCCGTTTCAGCAAAAGCGAGACCGTATTTCATGAGTTCCTGTGTACGAATCTCCCCCATAAGAATAACGTCAGGGGCTTGCCTGAGCGTATTTCTTAGCGCCACTTCAAATGAGTCGGTATCTATTCCGACCTCACGCTGGGTTACGATGCTTTCTTTGTGCTCATGAATATACTCGATCGGATCTTCTATGGTGATAATATGCCCACGACTATGTCGGTTGCGATAATCGATCATGGATGCCAATGAGGTTGACTTACCGGTTGACGTTCCCCCGACAAAGAGAATCAAGCCGCGCTTAGACATGGAAAGATCTTTCATGACAGGCGGAAGATTAAGCTCCTCGAATCCCGGAATCGTGGCATTAATGCGTCGCAACACCATCCCCGGAGAGTTACGCTGAAAGTAAGCACTAACACGAAAGCGCCCCAGTCCGGGCGCACTGATGGCAAAATTACATTCATGCGTACTTTCATATTCAGATATCTGCTTATCCGTCATCGTCGAATAAACTAACGAACGCGCCTGAGATGGCTTAAGCGGATCTTTCGTCAAAGGTTTCAGCGTTCCATCCACCTTAATACTAGGTCTGGCACCTGCCGATACAAATAGGTCTGACGCCCCACGCTCAATCATCACCTTAAGAAGCTGAGTAAACTCCACGCTGTAAATCTCCTTTTAAACCAAACCATAGCCAGTAAACAAACCTTAAACCGCGGTATCAGAAACCTTGCGGGTTTTTAGCTTTTCCACGCGCTGTTTCTCTTGATATCAGACCCTTCTGAACAAGTTCTGTCAGGGACTGATCTAATGTTTTCATACCGTGCGAGGCACCTGTCTGAATCGCCGAATACATCTGCGCCACTTTATCTTCGCGGATCAGGTTTCGAATGGCAGGCGTACCCATCATAATTTCATGTGCAGCGACACGTCCGCCATTTACTTTTTTCAGTAATGTCTGAGATATAACGCCCTGCAAAGATTCAGACAGCATCGAACGAACCATATCTTTTTCAGCCGCAGGAAACACATCAATAATACGGTCAATCGTCTTAGCCGCAGAGGTCGTATGCAAGGTACCAAATACCAGATGACCTGTTTCTGCCGCCGTCAACGCCAAACGAATAGTTTCCAGATCTCTCATCTCACCGACAAGAATTACATCCGGATCTTCACGCAATGCTGAACGTAATGCGTTTGCAAAACTCTGCGTATCGCGATGAACTTCACGCTGGTTAACCAGACACTTTTTACTTTCGTGAACAAACTCTATCGGATCTTCAATAGTTAAAATATGATCTGAACGCACTTCATTCACATAATCGACCATAGCCGCCAGCGTGGTACTCTTACCCGAACCTGTCGGCCCTGTGACTAATACCAGACCTCTGGCCTGTAGCGACAAATCCTGAAAAACCTTGCCCATACCCAGATCGTCCATCGTCAGCACTTTGCTCGGAATAGTACGAAAAACAGCGGCTGCACCACGGTTCTGGTTAAAAGCGTTGACACGAAAACGCGCGAGACCCGGCACTTCAAACGAAAAATCCGCTTCAAATTTATCTTCGAAATCTTTGCGTATTTTATCATTCATAATGTCATAGATAAGTGTTTGCACCTGCTTCTGCTCCAGCGCTGGCAGCTTGATACGCCGGACATCACCATCGACACGAATCACGGGCGGCATACCTGCTGTGATATGCAGGTCGGAAGCACCCTGCTGAACGGTAAAAGAAAGAAGTTCTGTAATATCCATAATGTCCTACTCAGGGCTTACTAAAATTAACCAGTTACTTCAAAATAGACACTCGCCTCACATTTGAAGAACTATCATAAAGAGCTGTTAATATCATATGATCAGCATAGCAGAGAACTTGAAAAATGTTGGCCAGCTGATAAATCAGGCTGCTCAACTCGCAAACCGTCAGCCGGAAGAGATTACCTTACTGGCCGTCAGCAAAACGCGCGCTGCTGACGAATTACGCATCCTCTATCAAGAAGGGCAAAGGCACTTTGGTGAAAATTATTTGCAGGAATCGCTTGAGAAGATAGCCGCACTGGCAGATCTGCAGATCGACTGGCATTTTATTGGCCCGATTCAATCCAATAAAACCCGCGCCATTGCCGAAAATTTTGATTGGGTACACAGCGTTGATCGTCTTAAAATCGCACAACGGCTAGCGGAACAAAGACCCCGGACACTGCCTCCCCTGAACATCTGCTTACAAATAAATATCAGCCGCGAAACCAGCAAATCCGGATGCTTACCCAGCGAGGCTGAAGGCCTGCTGAAGCAGATAGCAAGGCTGCCACATATAACGATACGCGGGCTGATGGCGATACCCGAGGCCACTGACGATGTTACCAAACAGCGAACAGCGCTAAAGGAGATGCACTCCTTGTTCAAGCGCTTACAGAAACAACACCCTACGATGGATACACTCTCTATGGGTATGTCGGGTGATATGCAGATTGCTATTCAGGAAGGTGCTACTATGGTGCGCATCGGTACAGCTCTGTTTGGCCCCCGCCCTGTTGTGAAGCGCAGCCCATAACAGCCGCTTTGACAGACAACTCTATCACCCTGAATTATTGACTAGCAGGTACCCATTTTGAATCAACATCCTACACTTGCCTTTATCGGTGCCGGAAATATGGCCCGGGCCATCATTGGCGGTTTAATCAGCAACGGTTTTCCTGCTGCGAATATTCGCGCCAGCTCACCGACTATAGATCGACTGGCGGATTTAAAATCACAGGGATTATTTGTCACT
>NZ_JBFIIH010000005.1:0-64005 GCF_041601355.1 Neptunomonas sp. | reverse complement strand
ATGCCACAGGAGGCTATGTCGCATGACTCTATGGGTAGCAATATGAATCAGAACAAGATGTTTTTGGAAAAGAAGGATATTGATGGCTATACGGTTAGCTTCCATGTGATGAAAGCAGATGAAGGGATGGAGCACGGTGGATCACATAATGTGATGATTAAGGTAGAGCAGCAGGGGGCAATGGTAAAAAATCTGAAGATTAACTCTAAAGTTATCTATCCCGATGGTACAGATGAAAGCAAACCCCTAATGACCATGGGCGACTGGCAGATGGCGGGTTATGACCTCAAGGAAAGCGGTAAGCATCAACTGATGGTGTTGTTCAAAACAGCGGATGGTAAAAAGCATTTTGGTGGATTGTATTACGGCGAATAAGTGTTAACTCTGCAGTGCTGGCTTTGTCAGGCTGAATTAACCTGTCACTGACAATGCCAGCCCTGTGAAGGAAAATTTTTTATGAAACCGGTGCTTACGGCATTTCGATATTTACTCATTACTTTAGTGGTTGCTGCATTTTTTCTGTGGGGGTGGCTTGATCATTTTAGTGTTCAGTTACCTATCGATTGGACTAATCCTCAGCTAATTATCGATTATGCCAGAAACTCAGGATTTATAGGGCCTTTGGTAATCATTGGCAGTATGGCAGTAGCGATTGTATTTAGTCCCTTACCTAGCGCCCCTATTGCTTTGGCGGCAGGCGCTGTATACGGACATTACGAAGGAACTGTTTACGTTTTTGCCGGATCGTTGTTAGGTGCCAGTATCGCATTTAGTATAGCGCGCATCTTAGGCTTTAAAGCGGCTTATCTTTGGCTGGAACAGCAATTTCCAGGTTGGAAGCTTCAGGACCCGAAACGATTGATGTGGCTTATTTTAGCGTCGAGGCTCATGCCATTTGTTTCTTTTGATTTGATTAGTTATGCGGCTGGCATTACTACACTGAGCTACAGACGTTTTTTTATTGCTACGGCTATTGGAATTCTCCCGGCAAGCTTTTTAATGGCTCACTTTGGTGATACGGCTAAGGATCAGTCGTTGGTGATAAATGTGGGGCTTGTTATCGTGCTGGTTATAGCGGCAGGGGTTTGGCGTTTTACATCAACTAAGAAGAACACGGGTATGACTGACTTATAGCAAGAGGGTCACGCGACTATATTTTATATATGAACGTTATTTTTTACCTGGTGGGACCTTATGGCAACTCCAGGGTTCATGGGCTGCATTATCTTTAACGTTCTGATCAACATACTTGTAGTAGCCTTCTTTAAAGTGTGTCCACCAATCATGAGCGACATCTGCACCATGTTGCCTGATGATTTCTTCAATGCCGTCTAAGTGGCAACGTGATGCATCATACGCAATGTTCAAGACCCCTGCTTTATCATCAAATGACACATTATCAATACCATAGATCGCATCAATCTCCGCAAGGATTAGATCCTTATTGGCCACAGTTATTTTGTCCAAGCGTAAATGTCTGACGACTAAGTTGACTTCACAAACACCGAGTCTATGTTGTGAGTCATTCACGATTGTTCTCCTTGTTACTAATAAGTGATTGACGTTTACCTTCTTCAACGCCTTTTTGAAAAACGTCCTGGCTCTCTTCATGTTCTTCATGCTTGCTGTGACCATGTCTATGTTTTTTATGCATAAATAGATGCATTAATGGGCACGCTAGAAAAATCAAGAAGGGTAAAAAGGCAAAAATATGTTGCTGATGTTCGACCACTAAAAAGTACGTCGCCGCACCACTCAGGACTAGAGCTGCTAACCCCCAGGGTGTTTTCCAGAAACTAAACATACATTCACTCCTCATTCTGACTTAATCACACCACGATACATTTGCATCGAACAATGAAATGGATATTCTCCCGCTGATAAAGGGGGCAAGGTAATAACAGTCTCTTTATTGAGGGGAATCTCCTGGCTCATTTCTATACCGGGAATGAGTAGCGTTGCTGAGCAGGGGGAGCTGTCAGTTCTGAAAAATGTCAGCACTGTGGATTTATCCGCTTTTACTTTTATATGAGCGGGATTGTAAACGCCGTTTTCGACTCGGATAACCATTTTATTGTTGGTGACTTCTATTTCCTGAGGCTTATAAAGCCAGAACCACCACACGATTAGAGCAATCAGAAGAAACCCACTGATATTAATTAACAACATCGTATGACTCCTTAATGATCTTTGGCTTTAAAAAGGCGTAGGCGGTTTGCATTCATTACGACGGTCAGAGATGAAAATGCCATGGCTGCTCCGGCAATGACTGGACTTAATAACAAACCAAAGAAGGGGTACAGCACGCCTGCGGCGAAAGGGACGCCCGCTACGTTATAGATAAAGGCACCAAACAGGTTTTGTTTGATGTTACGTAATGTTGCTTTACTGACAGCTACCGCATCAGCCAAGCCGTGTAATGAGCCACGCATCAAGGTAATATCCGCACTTTCTATAGCCACATCGGTGCCGGTTCCGATAGCAAAGCCGACGTTGGCCAGTGCCAGTGCGGGAGCGTCATTAATCCCGTCACCCGTCATGCCAACTATTTCACCTTGTTGTTGTAATTCAGCTACTTTTTTGGCTTTATCTTCTGGTAATACTTCAGCGAAGAACTCAGTTATACCTACTTTCTCGGCAACTGCTTTAGCCGTCAGTCTATTGTCTCCTGTGAGCATAACCACCCGGATACCATTAGCTTGAAGGCGCTTAATAGCGTCAATAGAGTCGTGTTTGATCGGATCGGCTACCGCAATAACCGCCGCAAGTTGTTCATCAATGGCAAAATAGACCGGTGTTTTGGCTTCTCTGGCTAACTGTTGAGCTGTTTCAATATAACCACTGATATCAATATTACGGTCATGCATTAATTTTTCATTTCCCAATAGCAATCGTTGGCTCTGAATAGTCGCTTCAGCACCGTGACCAGCAATAGCATTGAAATTTTCTGCTCGATTGAGTGACAATCCTTTCTCTACTGCAGATTCTACAATCGCTAATGCTAATGGGTGCTCAGAGCTTGACTCCATACTGGCAGCTAACTGCAGAATGCTTTCCTCACTTAATCCATTAGCCACGACAATATCAGTTACTTTTGGCGCACCTTCAGTAATAGTGCCGGTTTTATCAAGCACCATGGCGGTTATTTTAGAGGCGGTTTGTAATGCAGCGCCGTTTCTTATGAGCACGCCGGCTTCTGCGGCTTTACCCACGCCGACCATGACTGACATAGGCGTGGCTAAACCTAATGCGCAAGGGCAGGCAATAATCAGTACGGTTGTCGCTGAAACAATGGCAAAGGCGAGTGCGGGTTCTGGGCCGAAGTTCAACCAGGCCAATGCACTGATAACCGCAGTGATCATAACAACAGGAACAAAATAGGCGGAGATTACATCCGCTAAGCGGCCAATCGGTGGTTTAGAGTTTTGGGCACGCTTAACCATCTTGATGATTTGTGCTAACGCCGTATCTTTGCCGACGCGAGTGGCCTTGAATAAGATGGAACCTGTTTTATTTAAGGTGCCCGTGGTGACTTCGTCGCCTGTATTTTTGACGACAGGCATCGGCTCACCGGTCAACATAGACTCATCAATGGCCGTTTGGCCTTCTTGTATGACGCCATCCACCGGAATTTTTTCACCGGGTCTGACGCGAACAATGTCGTGCAGCAGCACTTGTTTGATAGGGATGTCTAATTCAATGTCGTCTCTGAGAACACTCGCTGTTTTGGGTTGTAAGCCGATCAGTCGTTTGATCGCTTCAGACGTTCGGCCTCGTGCTTTAACTTCAAGGGCCAATCCCAGGTTGATCAGACCAATAATCATTGCAGTGGCTTCGAAGTAAACGTGTCTTGCCATGTCAGGTATAAGATCAGGCACAGCGATCACTGCCATCGAATAGACCCAGGCGGTGCCTGTACCCAGAGCGATGAGTGTATCCATGTTTGCTGAATGGTTTTTAAAGGATTGCCACGCGCCCACAAAAAAATGTTTTCCGGCAAAAAACATCACGCTAAACGTTAATGCACCCACCAATAACCAAGCGAGACGTTCGTTGGTCGTGGTCACGGTCATATCACCGCCAATAAGGCCGTAAATCATCAGTGGAAGTCCTAAGGCAAGCCCAATCCACATTTTCCACATAAGTGTTTTGTAATAAGCTAAGTCAGCGTGTTCTTTTTCATCGAGTAATTCTGCTTCTGAGTTACTTTGCACAACTCTGGCGTTATATCCAGCTTGCTCGATCGCTTGAATCAACGCGGATGATTCGGCCTGACCTGATACCGTCACTGTGCGAGCTGCAAAATTCATTTCTGCTTGCTGAACACCTGTTACCGAAGTAAGCGCGGCTTCAATTTTACCGACACAACTGGCACACCCAGCCCCCTCAATGATGAGCTCAATAGAATCAGATGGCTGCTCTAACGAGGCGTGTTCCTGAGTGCTATCGATAGCCAAATAGCCCATGACTTTCTCCTTAATCATAGTTAAAGCGCGTAAATGGAGCCATCGCGCCTGACTATGTAACACCTGAACGTAACACCTGAACTGTTAATTCATCTGACAAGTGCAATACTGGAATGCAGTGCGCCACTCACGGGGTACGACTTACCGTAAGTGGCAGTAATGCTATTCTTTAAGATAATCCTTACCTTCCGTTCATTCAGCTTGAGGACCGCCACCAGGGTTCATCTTATAGTCTTTATTTGATGGGGTATCAGGTATTAGTTGTTTTTCATGTTCGGTCGCTTGGTTTTCTCCGTGTGTGGCGCCTTCCATTAAATGACCTTGATGATCATCGCCACCATGCATCATGTAATGCGTATCAGTAGCAGAAGGCGTGTGTTCGTGAGCAGTGGGTGCTTCCACCATTTCTTTATGATGAATGCCAGTATCCGTTTTCTCATGAGCGATGGCAGGTAAGGCAGCGCTGATAAGTAATACACTGCTTACGTTGATAATAATGTTTTTAAGTTTCATTGTTATTCTCCCTGCTGATGTAAGAACATGTTTGTAATCTTTCAGATCTATAGTAAACACCGCGCCTTTCACCGAGCTGACATGAGGATTACATTTTTGTAATTTTCATTTAATACTGCTTATGTGTTTATACTCACTCAAAACGTCTGGGTGTGTTATGAAAATACTGGTAGTAGAAGATGAGGATAAAACAGGAAAATTTCTTCAGCAGGGACTTAATGAAGCGGGTTTTAACACGGATCTTGCCTGTAACGGCATAGATGGTCTTCATTTGGCACTGACACAGGTTGACGCTTATGATTTGGTTATTCTTGATGTCATGTTGCCTGGGCTCGATGGTTGGAAAGTGTTAGAAACATTACGCCTGAGCGGCAGGGATATGCCTGTATTGTTTTTAACAGCACGCGATCTAGTAGAAGACCGTGTAAAGGGGTTTGACTTAGGTGCTGATGATTACTTAGTGAAGCCTTTTGCTTTTTCAGAGCTTTTAGCACGGATACGCTCCTTATTAAAACGCACGCGTATCACGTCAGAAGTGACAGTATTGAGTGTTGCAGATTTAGAGCTTGATCTATTACGCCGACGGGTTAGCAGAGCGGGTCTGCGAATCGACCTGACGGCTAAAGAGTTTTCGTTGTTGGAATTGTTGATGAGACGGCAAGGTGAGGTTTTGTCACGCTCCCTGATTGCATCACAGGTATGGGATATGAATTTTGATAGCGATACTAACGTGATTGAAGTCGCTATTCGACGACTTCGCAGCAAAGTAGATGATCCGTTTAGCCCTAAATTAATACATACGCTCCGGGGGATGGGGTATGTATTAGAGGATTCGGACAAGCTATGAATCGTAAGTTATCTTTAATTTGGCGGCTGACGGGCTTATATACATTGGTGTCGGGCTTTGTATTGCTAGGGCTTAGTGTCGTGATTGTTTTCTCTATAAAGCAGCATTTTTTGGAGGAGGATAAAGAAACATTACAAGGGAAAATACAGCTGGTTAGCAGTATTGCTTCTAAAGGGGTTAGTGCTAATACACTAGATCCGTTCTTAGACAAGTTAACATCAGGGTTGATTGGGCATAAAGATCTGTTGGTTTTAGTTATGCACGAGCAAGGTGTACCTCTGTATAGTTCTGCGGGCGTAGAATTCCCCGTTAAAATGATAAGAGAACAATCAGGTTCTTCTTCCCCCCAGACGATTACCTGGAATGCCGAGGGGCACTCCTATCGAGGGCTTGTTGTTACAATAAATGTAACAAACCAGCCTGAGTTACCCATTATCATATTGGTAGCACTAAATATTAATCATCATGATCTCTTTATGTCGCGCTTTCAGGGAGCCCTGTTGGTGTATGTTGTTATTGCTGCATTAATCAGTGGTCTTCTCGGTTGGTTAGCGGCGAAACGAGGTTTGTTACCCCTATATCAAATGAAAAAACGTGCATTAGCGGTGACAGCAAACCAGTTAGATAAGCGTATGCCTGTTGAAAATGTTCCGGTCGAAATCTCAGAGTTGGCGAATGCTCTTAACCAAATGTTAGCGCGGTTAGAAGATGCGTTCAGGCGTCTATCGGAGTTTTCTTCCGATATAGCTCACGAGCTCAGAACCCCTGTCAGCAACCTCATGACGCAAACACATGTGGCATTGAGTTTTCCTAGAGATGTGCGGACTTATCAGGCTATTCTTGCTTCTAATGCAGAAGAGTATGAGCGATTATCACGTACGATTTCTGACATGCTTTTTCTTGCTAAAGCGGATCACGGATTAACGCTGCCTTCAAATGAAATTATCGCACTCGATGAAGAGGTGGCTGATGTGTTTGAGTTTTATGATGCATTAGCCGAGGATCAACAAATTTACCTACGCGTAACAGGGAAAGGCCGGATCAAAGGGGATCGTTTAATGATCCGCCGTGTTATCAATAACTTATTATCTAATGCCATACGTTACACACCGGCCCATGGAGCGATTGACGTCCAGATTGAATCTGCTTCTGAGTCCGTTTTGCTGATAGTTAATAATGCAGGTGTCCCTATACCGGTAGAGGACATCCCTCATCTGTTTGAGCGTTTTTACAGGGTTGATAAGAATCGAGTGAAAGGTGACTCGGAAGGATCTGGCTTAGGTTTGGCAATTACCAGAGCAATCGTCGTAGCTCATAATGGCGAAATATCAGTGACATCGACGATTGAAGGCACGAGCTTTCGGATTACCTTTCCAAAAACTGCCTAAGCACATATGAAATATATAAGACTTCTCAGGTAAATAGATTAAAGTTGTCACTTAGTTTCATCAAGTGATGCGACTAATTGAGTTGCGCCTACTTGATGCCAATAATTTCATAGTTCCCTTCGATTTTCAGTGATACGGTAATAGGCGAACTCGCTCTATTCTCCCAATACCAGCCATGCGACCCATCAAAGGGGGCTGTTAGCGAACCTTTGATGGTATCGGATGTACTAATCGTATAGCTTTCAAAATAACCTGTCGTATCGCCTTTGGGCTCACCGTGGAAATCGAAAAACAGCTCCCCACCCGTTGAATTCCAAGAATAACGGATGGCTTCACCTTTCAACATACTGAGCTTATATTCCAAGCCCTTACCTGCTGGAATAGTAATTTCAGTACTGTGCTTTTGGGACTCGCCAGTTTGCCCCGTCACTGTCTGCGTAGTCGGCTCTAGAGGGGCTGCATTTGCTAACTTGGTTAACCCTAGATAGGCCCCTATACCCGTAGGGTCAATATTATATTCGGCAGGTAGTATCGCCACTGTTAATATAAGGGCCCCAAAAAGCCCGGCAAAGGCACTGGCTTTAACTAACGTTTGGGTTGATTGTACCGAATGCTCCAGCTCATGCTGATCACTTCCGGTTTGTTCTGGTTGAGTCATAATGTCACCTTAAACCGTTGTAAAAAATCCAGTGAGTTGGAAGCCAACCAGCATCACACCGCTACTCATGAGAAGCGCATTGGTTGCCGTTGAAAATCGCAAAAAACTAGGGTGCCGTCGCCAAAAACTGAGTGCAATCAGAACAAACATCAAGGCTGAAAACTGGCCTAGCTCAACGCCTATATTAAAGGCGATAAGATTTTCAAATAAGCCATCCTGCGGGATCTCGAATTCCTGTATTTTGGTCGCTAAACCAAAACCATGGAATAAGCCAAAAATCATCACCGCCGCTTTGGTATTCGGCTGGAAGCCAAATAGCCGCTTAAAGCCTCCCAGGTTGTCGAACCCTTTATAGATGATAGAAAATCCAATAATCGCATCAATTAAATAAGCATTCATGGCAATGTCATACAGGACACCGAACATCAGGGTTAAGCTATGGCCGATAGTAAAGAGTGTCACATACACTATGACGTCTTTAGATCTGTAAAGGAAAAAGATAACCCCTATAAGAAAGAGCAAATGATCGTAACCGGTCACCATGTGCTTGGCGCCAATATACATATAAGGAATGATTGAAACGCCTTGGTTCGCCAGTAAAAACTGCTTAGTACTGTCATCAACACCATGGGCAAAAAGCGTTGTCGAGAAGCCGCAAGCACAGAGTAGCAAGAAGAGATAGGTTAACGATTTACACGGCATAACGGAAAGACACGGCATAACGCACAGGTTCCTTGTTATATTTGACGACAATGTCTTAAGGACAAATTCGATGCAATAACGGATTTTAGATAACAAGTGTAACACTTATGCTTGTACGGTGAGAGGCGGCCATATGCTGATAGTGGTAAGCCAATTCAACTCGCCAATGCTGAATAGCGCTTGGCGACCAACCCAAAAAAATGTGCTATAAAACGGATGGCCTTGCAGAAATTGATTCTTTGATTGCCGGAACGGGAAGGTTTCCGCTCTCTCCAGTATAAAATTTACGAAATCGTAAATTTTATACGTTAGTTTCGTTAGTCAGTCTTGAGCCGCACTTCAATTAATCGCGGTTAACAGCGCGCGTCCGGCAAAATGTGCTTCAAGATTGTCGACTACCAGCTGCGCCATCGCATCACGAGTTTCAATAGTGCCGCTGGCGTGGTGAGGGTATAACACCACGTTATCCAATCCAGCAAAGGCCCGGCCATCATGTGGTTCAGTGGTAAAAACATCCAGCCCTGCTCCGGCAATGCTATTAGTGGTTAGCGCATCAATCAGAGCCTGTTGGTCGACGACCGACCCACGCGCTACATTAATCAAGGTGCCGTTAGTCCCTAATGCCGCCAATACTTCCGCATTAATTAAATGATGGGTGGCCTCACCACCAGGGCATGCCAAAACCAAGATATCCGCCCAGTGCGCAAGATCGATCAACTTGGGTTTAAAATCATATACATTATCAGCTTGAGGGCGACGGCCAAAGTAAGCGATCTGCACCCCCATCGGCTCAACCCGAGCCGCTATGGCCTTACCAATTCGTCCCAAACCGACAATCCCCAAGCGCTTACCCCGTATTGAGCTGGTGAGTAGCATCGGGCCTTGTTGTGCCCAGCAACCCTCTCTGATCCAACGATCACCCAACACTATACCGCGACGCTGTGCCAGCATTAACGCGATGGCTATATCTGCTACATCATCGGTTAGTATATCAGGCGTATTGGTCACATGAATGCCTAACTCGGAGCACAGTGCGACATCGATACTATCGTAACCAACACCTGATGAGGCAACGATTTTAAGATTAGGAAGCCGCTTTATCAGGTCACTGGAGAGTCCCTTTATCCCTGTAGTGACAACCGCCGTGATACTGTCACCAATAGTTTCGATCATCGCTTCGGGATTGCTGCATAGGTCAAGCCGGTGCAGCTTATATGTCGCTTCAAGATGAGCCATTTGGGATGGCCGGTTAGGCCAGATAACCAACACATTTGGCAATGCAGTAGCAAAATCTGATGTCATTAATAGTCGTCCTGAAAGCCCTCAGTAGCGACGTTCTGACACATTCAGGAGGGCATGTAAATATGAGGTAAATGTTTAGCTATCGGTTCCCTCAAACATCCTGATTCTGGCATTGTTGAGGTGCGCTTTCATCGCGGCTTCCGCTTTCTGGGCATCACCATCGATGATATATTTCAAAATGGTGTCATGCTCATCCTGAACCAGATCCATGCGATTATTCGACGATCGCAAGGATAACGTCCGGGTAATATTCATCCCCTCTTTAATGTTCTCTCGCAGCGATTTCATCACCGTCGTGTAATATTTATTGTTAGCAGCCTCGGCAATAGCGAGATGGAATTCAAAATCCTCGTCACTGGCGAGGGCATGAAGCTTATTCGCTTCATTGATTTTTTCTGCTGCGGCAACGATGCGACCCAGCTGTTCGGCTGTTCGCCGGGTAGCGGCGAGCCCTGCGGCATTACCTTCAAGACTGGTACGGAACTCAAAACACCGCTGAATATCAGAAATGCTGGATATTTTAGAGAAGGAGAGGACAGCATCATCTGGACGCTTAATGACAAAACTACCTGATCCACGCCGGGATACAATTAAGTTATCCTCTTTAAGTCGTGTTAAGGCCTCTCTCAACACGGGTCGAGAAACGCTGTACTTTTCACAAAGCTTAGCCTCGCTCGGAAGCTTTTCATTTGCAGGGTATTCCCCACTGATGATGGAAATCAGAATCTTCTGATAAACCACCGACGAGAGCGACTGACTCATTTCTGGTACTTGCATTCGCATAGTTATAACAACCGAAGGTAGTATTAAAGCTAAAAAAGACAACTTTTGTCAACTATAATTAACCATTCATCCTGAAAAGTTCATTTATAAAGCGATTAACAGTATCTTCATTAAATGTTGGCTTTTTACGGGTAAAATCAGACTAAATGGTCACTAATTGTCTCAATTTTAACACCAGGGATAGTTTTTTCACAAGCCTGTATTTGTTATTAAGCGGCATATACGACTGGATGGATAAGAGTAAAGATACAACAACTTATTACAAAAAAGTAAAAAGTTGTAAAAAGTTGTTTGATTTGTAATTTTTAATGGCGTACAGTTCGATTACTGTTTTTTCTGACCGAGGTAAAATATATGACAACAAGCGATCAATATATGCTGTTAGATGAGAAGGTGCTTGATGACCTTCGCCGTGTCTCGACAGCTACGTTGCACACCGCACTTTTCAAACGAGGCTTGCGCAACACGTACATTCAGGGTGTAAACCGCATTAACAACAAAAAAGTGAAGATGGTCGGACAGGCATTTACGTTGCGCTACATCCCGGCACGCGAAGATGTTGATACTGTCGAGGCTTTTAAAAGCCCCGTCCATCCTCAGCGCCTGGCTGTTGAAACCGTTCCTGCAGGAATGGTGTTGGTATCCGATTGTCGCCAGGATGCATCCGCAGCCTCTGCCGGGAGCATTCTTCTGTCTCGATTGGAGTATCGCCAATGTGCGGGCTTTGTTTCTGATGCAGGCATAAGAGATTGTGACGATGCATCCGATATGAACATGCCAATCTTTTGCGCTAAACCCAGCGCACCCACTAACTTGACTAAGCATCATGCGGTTGATATTCAAGTGCCGATTGGTTGTGGCGGAGTGGCCGTTAATCCGGGCGATGTATTAGTAGGCGATGGCGACGGGATCATTGTCATACCTTTAGAGATTGCAGAGGAAGTTGCCGAGCAGGCGATAGCAATGGAACTCTACGAAGATTACGTACTGGAAAAAGTGCGTGCCGGCAGCAAAGTCATCGGGCTTTATCCGCCTAATCCGGAAACGCTGGAGGAGTACAACAACCAAAAGGCATAGAAGTAATCTGACTATTATAAAAGTAATCTGACGACTGAGGTAAACGATAATCTCCAATCGTTTATACCTGAAAAATTTAATAGATCGTCGCCAACAATGACTATCTGTTAATAATAAAAATAAGATAAAAAGAGAGTTCACTATGATGTTCACAGGATTAAAAAATAAATTCATCTGCGCCATTGGTGCTTGTTTGCTGACCTCAACTGTTGCGGCAGCTGACTATCCTTCACGCGATATTCGCCTTATCGTTCCTTGGCCTGCCGGCGGTGGTGCCGATGCCATATCACGAAAAATCAGTAACCTTGCCGAGCAGCAGATGCTGGTCTCTATATACGTCGAAAACATCCCTGGTGCCGTTACCGCAACAGGCCTGATGCAGATGACGCGGGCTCGCCCTGACGGCCACACCGTCGGTGTATTAACCTACGACAGTGTTATCACTCTTCCGCGTGGCAACATGGTTCCCGGTTACTCGCTGGAAAAAATGGCTCCGATTGCCCGAATTACACGTGAAGCCGACGCTGTTGTCGTGTCTAAGCATTCTGGTTTTACTGACTTTAACCAACTGATTGAAGCTGCCAAAGCAAAACCCAATAGCGTGCGTGTGGGTGTTGCACCTAAAGGGTCTGGTCCCTTTCTCGCGATCCGTCGTCTTGAACAACAAGCGGGGGTTAAGTTTAACGTCATCACTTACCCCGGATCATCCAGCGCCGAGGCCGAAGCACTGTTGTCCGGTGAGTTGGATGCAGCTATTTCAAGCTTGGGTGATTTTAGTGGAATTATCGAGTCAGGAGACGCAAAGGGGCTGGTAGAGCTGTCCTCAGAGCAAAATCCGTCGTTCCCTGGTGTTCCGCCTATTAGCTCTCTGGGCTATGAACTGGAAACGGGAAGCTTCGTTTTGTTGGCTGCGCCTAAGAACACCCCTAAAGAGGCAATAGTTAAGTTGGAAGCGTCTTTTAAGCATGCCTTCGAGAGCGAAGAGTTCCAAACCTGGGTAGCGAGCACCGGCGTAACGCCAAGCTGGCTGGGTGCCAATGATGTGCAGAACTGGATTGATAAGCTGCAGTCAGAAACATTCAAAGTGATGGACGGACTAGGCCTATAACGATGTAGCGTGCATCCTCCTGCAGTGTTGCCGGGGGGATGCCCGAGGGACTCAAAATGATTTTATTATGTAAAAAACTTATCTTTCAATTGTTAATTCTTGCTGTTTCCATCGGATATCTCATCACTGCCATCAACCTGGGAAACCCAATTGCAGAAGGGAGTATTCAGCCCTCTTTCTTTCCGCTGATTCTGGGTTCGTTTTCAGTACTGTTTAGTGGAGTATTATTTTATAACGAGTTCAGCGCAGTAAAAAGAAGCGGCTTAACAGAGACAGACAGTGCTGCTGAGAATCAGTTTTCCGTTCCTGTCATTATTGTTTCTATCTTCATTTATATTATTGCCTTTTCAACGGTTGGGTATTTTATCTCTTCAGCGTTGTTTGTTTTTGCAATCATATTGGTCTTTTCCTCTAAGGGGAAATACGCTCAAAAGGGAGCGATTTCACTAGTGATAGCCACTCTTGGATATATCGTATTCGAACAACTTTTCGGCGTTAGGCTTCCGGCCTTGTGGGGTTAAATTATGGAATTTATTACACTGGTAGCTGGTAGTTTTTCAACTCTGCTAAATCCTGTGGTACTGGCCTACGTGGTAGCAGGTTTTCTCATCGGTACTATTTTTTCCGCCATCCCGGGGCTGACTGCAACCTTGGCATTAGCGTTGCTGTTACCTCTGACATACAGTCTGGATGTCACTACCGCATTAATGGCCTGTTCCAGTATTTATATGGCGGGAATGTGTGGTGGCAGCATCACGGCCACGACGATAAACATTCCCGGGGCACCGTCATCAATGATGACAGCTCTGGATGGCTATCCGCTGCAGCAGCAAGGCAAAGGCGCATTAGCGCTGGGTCACGCGGCTTTCGGTTCTATGGTGGGCGGCGCGTTAGGTGCCATTTTACTCATCGCCATCGCGCCATTTATTGCCAAAGCATCACTGCTGGTGCAAACCACCGGTAAATTTTCACTGTTGGCTTTTGCGATTATCGTTATCGTTATCGCTCAACGCGGAAAAATGATCAAAGCGGCCATGGCAGCATGCATCGGTTTAATGTTGGCAACGATAGGTCTGGATGCGATGGAACCGGTCACTCGTTTCACATTCGGATTAAGCGATCTCACCGCAGGTATCGATCTGATGCCGGTGATTATCGGTACCTTTGCCATTAGTGAAATATTGACTCAGGCTAATGCTGCAAAAGAGGCTCGTCTAACCACAGAAGCCATCAGTAGTGTTAAAATCAGACGTCGGGATTTCATCCCGCCATTAGCGTCTATTCGCGAAATTGGGATCGTTTGTTACGTCAAGTCGGCGTTGATTGGTTATTCTGTCGGTACGCTTCCAGGGGCGGGCGGATCTATGGGGAGCTTCCTTGCTTACGTTGAAACGGTTCGCACCTCATCGAACCCTGAAAGCTTCGGTAAAGGTAATCCTAAAGGGATCGCGGCATCCGAAACAGCCAATAATGCGGTTTGTGGTGGCGCTTTAGTGCCGATGCTGACGTTTGGTATTCCTGGCGATCCGATCACTGCAATCATGCTCGGCGTGCTCGTTATCAACGGGATTCAACCTGGTCCTCAGTTGATGTCTGGGCAAGCGGATTTGATTGCACCGATGCTGGCCTCTTTATTATTTAGTGCGGTCGTATTGATTCCATTAACGCTGTTCTTACTCGGTCCTTACTTCATTAAGATTGTCGCGATCCGTAAGGATGTCCTCTATGGTGCTATCGCTCTGCTCGCGGTGGTAGGCAGCTATGTTGCTACTTACTCAACCTTCCAGATGATCATGGCGTTGGTAATGGGGGTAGTGGCTTACTACATGAGAAAGAATGACTTCCCGGTGATAACACTGTTGCTTGGGTTTATTCTCGGCCCTAATCTGGAAGAGTTTTTGCGCCGATCGCTGGCTCTCTCGAATGGCAATCCAATGACGTTCTTTACTAATCTGGATAGTTTGTTCTTTGTTGTTCTCACACTCATTTTCGTTTACTTCCTCGCCATCAAAAAACCAATTAAGAATCCAGTGAACGCTGTTGAGAGCGTTGCTGAGAGGACTTAATGGCGTCACCCAACCCGCCGGCCACTCAGGGTGGCCGTGCCGGGGCTCATATTTAAGTACGTTAACTCACAACCCTTATTCTATTATTTACAAAGCAGGAGCAAAAGTATGCAACCTAAAGGTCAACAACTCATTGGTCTAGATGCCTTTTTCGCAGCAGGGGCTCCCATTCATGCCGTCAATCCTGCCAGCGGTGAGCACCTTGAGCCTGCTTATGCCAGTGGCGGCTTTGCAGAAGTTAATCGAGCTTGCGAGTTAGCCGAGTCGGCAAGTGTGGCTTTTCGAACTTCATCGCTGCAACAGCGCGCGACATTTTTGGAAACTATCGCAGACCAGATAGAGGCGATCGGCGATGAACTGATCCAGCGCGGGATGCTCGAATCGGGCCTTCCTCGCGCCCGATTAGAAGGCGAGCGCGGCCGAACTTGCGGGCAGTTACGCCTGTTCGCCTCCGTAGTCCGCGCCGGTGAATGGTTAGATGTCCGTATTGATCCGGCTTTGCCAGAGCGTCAACCATTACCCAGAGTTGATATGCGTCAGCAGCATATCGCCCTTGGCCCGGTTGTGGTGTTCGGTGCCAGTAACTTTCCGTTGGCATTCAGCGTTGCGGGTGGAGACACCGCCTCAGCGTTAGCTGCCGGTTGTCCGGTGATTGTTAAAGCGCATTCTGCCCACCCTGGTACGTCTGAACTGGTCGGGCGAGCGGTGCAGGCAGCAATCAAGCAGTGTCAGATGCCTGAGGGTGTGTTTTCACTGTTATTTGGTTCCGGTTTCGAGGTTGGACAGGCATTGGTATCTGATCCTCGGGTAAAGGCCGTCGGTTTTACCGGCTCACGTAGTGGTGGAATGGCGTTGATGGCGACAGCACAAGCGCGTCCTCAGCCGATTCCTGTTTATGCGGAAATGAGCAGCATCAATCCGGTATTTTTATTACCTGAAGCGCTTCAGTCACGGACTCAGGCACTGGCTGAAGGTTTTATCGGCTCTTTGTCGATGGGAGCCGGCCAGTTCTGTACCAGCCCTGGTTTGGTCATTGCCATCCGCAGTCCGGCCCTTGACACCTTTGTAGCAGCGACAAGTAAAGTGATTTCCGGTATCGCGACTCAGACCATGCTGACTCCGGGAATTCATAGCGCATACGAGCAAGGCGTCAAAGCATTGTCTGATAACGCGGGTGTTCGCTCGCTCGGTAACGGCGACACGAGTGACGCTCCCAACCAATGCCAAGCGACTCTGTTTACCACTTCTGCAGAGGTGTTCCTTAATGATGACCGACTTCAGAATGAAGTGTTCGGTGCTTGCTCTTTACTGATCGAATGCGACGATATGGCGCAAGTAAAGTCCGTTGCAGTAAAGCTGGAAGGGCAGCTAACGGCCACCCTTCAGATGGAAGAGGGCGATATAGAGCAGGCTAAGCTACTACTGCCAGCCTTGGAAGAAAGAGCGGGTCGGGTGTTAGTGAATGGTTGGCCAACCGGGGTTGAAGTGTGTCATGCCATGGTTCATGGCGGACCGTTTCCTGCCACCTCGGACTCCCGGACTACTTCAGTCGGAAGTGCTGCAATTTATCGCTTCCTGCGTCCCGTATGCTATCAGAATATGCCTCAGGCATTGTTGCCTGAAGCTCTGCGCGATGGGAATCCGTTGAAAGTGTCTCAGTTAATGGATGGCAACAGAATCGTCTAAAGGCCTGGTAAGCGAGACCATGTTTTGTGGTCTCGCTTTTTGTAAATATATATTCTGGAACTAAGCATGGTTTCTTCTCTTAAGAGGAGGGGAAATGCTGTTCTCTCCTTTACCACGGAATCCTGCTGCCGTCGTAATCAAAGTAGCCTTTGTTCATTTCGGCTGGATAGGCAGGACTCATCTGATCTACCACCTTTCGCATACCTGCGACGCTGGTGGCTATGTCAATATCGCCTTCCGGACCTCCCATATCTGTTCTTACATGCCCGGGATGCAGCAGCAGACAGCTGATTTTCTTAGCTTCCTGGTCTTTTGCAAAGCAGCGTACTGCCATATTCAGTGCCGTTTTTGATGAACGATAAGCGTAGGCTCCTGCTCCATTGACGGTGAGTGAGGCCATCTTGCTGGTGGTGAAGGCCATTACTTTTCGTTCCGATAAACTGACGTTTTCTACCAGGGCTTCTGCGATACGAATAGGTGCGATGCAGTTGATTTCGAACGAACGCAGCCAGTCGCGGTTGTCGACTTGTTCGAGGGCTTGATTTTTATCCAGATAAACCCCGGCGTTATTCCAGACAATATCGATCGGGATGCCGGCTAGTGTTAACGTTAACGCTTTGATCGATTCTGGACTGCTTAGGTCCAGAGTCACGGCTTCGGCTCCTTCTGCTAATGACGCGTCCGGGTTACGGCTGGCCGCAAAAACGCGCCATCCGTCCCGCCGATAGGATCGTGCCAAAGCAAGACCGATACCCCGGTTAGCACCGGTAATTAATATAGTAGGCATTTGATCAGGCTCCCTTTCAATGAGTCATTGGTAAAATGGCAGTAGGGTATCGCTGAGTAGTTCAATATCTGGCATGGTTGCTTGCAGCTCTGATGAGAGAGCCCATGGGTATGGAAGCTTATCAAACCAGGATAATACTTTGGGCTGCAACGCCTGAGGTAAAATAATCATCAGCTCGATAGTAATGACCAGATGATTAGCGAGGCCAGGGGCGTTCTTCTCAAAATTCCATTGATAGTCTCCATAGCCTAGGCGTAAAGATCCGGAGGTTTTTTCAGTCATGCACACTATCCAGCGGCAGTTGAGCTGGTTTTGCTCCACCTTTTGCTGCACCGTGTCCGTGAGACAAAGGGTATAAATATTCTCGTAGGTGGTATTGAATTCGCTGACCAGTGTCTGTGTGATTTGATCCACGCCAGTCACCTTGGCTGGAAATGATATGTTGTCCGTTTGCACGATCATCTCAAGTGTCGCTTGCTGAGAAAAAACACTCTTCATCAAATGCGGTTTGTTGTTGTCTTTGGCTTTTATGTATTGGCTAATCAACATCTGATTATTGTTATTCATAGAGGTAGTTTCAAATGGGTTTGTTTGGGTAGGACGGGAGGGCCAGGCGCTATTCAGCGTTAGGTCCTCCTTATTGCTATCGTTGCGGCTCGATCTTATGGGTTATGGTCCGCTCATTGATGTTGGAAGATAAGTCACGATCTGAGGAAACAGATAGATCAATACCACAGCAAACAGGATTAGCAAGAAAAACGGTAGTGCAGCGCGGGCTACATACAGAATGTCTTTGCCGGTCAGCGCCTGAATAACGAACAGGTTGAACCCGACTGGAGGTGTGATTTGTGACATCTCTACCACTAATACTATGTAGATACCAAACCAGAGCAGGTCGATACCGGCCTGTTGCACCATAGGCAATACTACGGCCACAGTGAGCACTACCACTGATATACCATCGAGGAAGCATCCCAGCGCTACAAATAAAATGGTCAGGTAGATCAGTAGCACCCCGGGGGAGAGCGACATAAGGCCTATCCATTCGGCCAACGCTTTGGGAATACCAAGAAAGCCCATCGCAAGGGTCAGAAAGTGTGCTCCAGCCAGAATCAAGCCGATCATACATGAGCTTTTGACCGCACCTGTCAAACTTTCTCCAAAGCTGCTCTTATTTAATGAGCCAGTTACACCCGCTAGAAACAGTGCGCCAACGACACCCAGCGCAGCGGCTTCGGTTGGGGTAGTAAAACCACCGTAGATGGAACCCAGTACAAAACCAATCAAGCCCATAATCGGTAGCAATAAGCGTAAGGCTTTGATTTTTGCCGCAAAGGAAACATGCGATTTATCGTGCTGGGGCAGTTCGTCTTTGTTCAGTAAGGCCCATATGACGGTGTAGCCCATGAACAAGGTAACCAGTAACAACCCTGGCAGAGCACCCGCGATAAACAGGCGACCAATCGATACCTCTGCGGCCACGCCGTAAACAATCAGGATAATCGAAGGAGGAATCAGCAGCCCTAACGTACCTGAACCGGCGAGTGTGCCCACCGCCATTTTGTCACTGTATCCCTGAGCTTTAAGCTCCGGCAATGTCATTCTGCCGATGGTGGCAGCCGTGGCTGCAGAGGAGCCCGATACCGCAGCAAAAATACCACAACTGAGCACGTTAACATGCAATAGCTTGCCGGGTAGCCCGCTTAACCAGGGGGATAGTCCTTTAAACAGATCTTCTGACAGACGTGTACGAAAGAGTATTTCGCCCATCCAGATAAACAGTGGTAATGCCGTTAGTGACCACGAGGTACTTGCCCCCCAGGTCGATGTGGCAAATAGTAAACCGATCTGATCGTTACCTGACAGAAGCAGGCCTAATACACCTACGCCAAACAGCGCCAAAGAAACCCATACTCCCAGCGCCAGCATCAGCAGCATGAACACCGCCAGGGAGATGGCTATAAAGGTCATATCCATTAGATTTCCTCCAGATTAAGCTCGTTTTCATGAGCTTTATAGGAAGGCGCCTTTCGTCTTAACATGGAAATAACGTCATCCAGAATAGCTATATTTAACATAAGAATACCTAATGCCACAGGCACCTGGGGCATCCAGACTGGCACCGAAACATACCCGGAAGAAACCTCTTCAAAAATGTATGATTCCCAAACCATATGGACGGAGTAGAAAGACATAAAACAGACCAGTAACAGCGCAAGAATAAGGACCGATAACTCTTGAATGTAACGAGTGCCTTCTCTCCAGTGTTGAATAACCAGTGTGACTCTTATATGCCCGCCTTCACGGAAGGTATAGGCAAGCCCGAAAAATGTCGCAGCGGCGAGCGCGTAACCTGAAAAATCTTCTGCAGAGGGCACAATAAAACCTAATATCCTGCCGACAATTTGCGCGGTAATAATGAGGGTGATCAGGACAATACAGAAGCCGGATAAATATCCGGATGCTAGATAGAGCTTGTTGAGTAGAGAGCGCATAATAACAACCCTGTGTGATGGCCCTGCTGATTTCGCAGGGCCGGTTGGCGTCGTTGATTACTGATTGAAGGTTGTAAGAATAGCTTCAACTTCAGGTGCTTCAGCTTTCCACTCTTCGATCATGGTAGCGCCGATTTTATTCAGCTCAGCAATCAGCTCTTCGGATGGTTCAGACACGATAATGCCTTTATCTGCTAAGATTTGCGTATCTTCCAGTGCTTTAATTCTGACACCCGCCCAACCTTTGGCTTCGGCATTCGCGGCAGCATCAAGAATGACCTGTTGGGTCTTTTTATCCAGGCGCTTGAAAGAGCGGGTGTTGACGACAACCACATTCTTTGGGATCCAGGCACGGATATCTGTGTAATGACTCAGATAATCCCATGCCTGACCGTTTACGCCCGTGGAAGGCGAAGTGACCATCGCATCGATAATACCGGTACTGAACGCTTGTGGGATCTCTGGTACCTGCACTGTTGTTGGTGAGGTATTCATCAAATCAGCCAAGCGGGAAGTTGATGGGCTGTAGGCTCGCATTTTTAACCCTGAGATATCAGCCAGTGTGTTAACAGGTACTTTGGTGTAAAGACTCTGGGCAGGCCATGCAACGGTGTACAACAGCATCATGCCTTCTTTTTTAAGCTGCTTTTCGACTTCTGGTTTGGCTGCACTCCAGAGTTTCTCGGCGCTATCGTAGGTTGTTGCCAGGAAGGGGATGTTATCGTGTTTGAAGACCGGGTGGGTATTACCCATAATACCGATAAAAACCTCTCCCAACTGAACCTGACCGGTTCTGACTGCGCGTGGAATTTCAGGATGCTTGATCAGCGAAGCACCGGAATGGACAACGATATCTAACTCGCCAGCGGTGTTGCTTTTGATCTCTTCGGCAAACTGGTAGGCGATCTGAGTCGGAAGATTAGTATCGCCATACGGCGTTGGCATATGCCATTGCGTTTCTGCGAAAGCGCTGCCCGCAGATCCGAGAGTCAGTAAGGATGCAATCAGGATTGCGGCTCGGTTGGGTACAAATTTCATTATTATTCTCCAAATAAAAGTTTGTTAGCGATACCAATGGCATTTGCTGTCTTTCTATATAGCAAGCCCCGTACCATACTTTCAGATGTAAATAATATTGTTAAAAAACAAATAGTTGAATGGTTGGGTGTTAGTGTAAATATCTCTTATGGGTCAGTTTTGACCCAAAAAAAATCGGCATGGTGAGTCAGTTTTAACACACGCCGCTCTCAAATCGTTCATCGTTCACGTCTTTGGGCTGTAAAATCAATCGGCGGTAAATTCAATTGTCTGTAAAGTCGCTGCGATCCAGTCCATACTTTTTCATGCGCAGATAGAGCTTTTTGCGGGGAATATCAAGTGCCTGGGCAGTCAATTCTACATGACCCTTGTTAGCCTTCAGCGCCGCTAAAATAACCTCCTCCTCATAACTGGCAACCAGTTCGTCCAGATTGCCCTCTTTCGTTGCCTGATGAATGTCGGTATCAACGCTGCTTTCGTGCGCCGAAGGTAACCCCAGCACCCAACGTTCTGCAGCATTGCGTAATTCCCGGACATTGCCAGGCCATGACTGCATGCTTAACTGCCGTAAGAAGGGTTCAGGCACAGCCTGACTCTCACGAGCGAAACGCTGGTTCGCTTGTTCTGCAAAATGGCTGAATAAAACAGGGATATCAGCCTTGCGTTGATCAAGAGCAGGGATATCAATACGCGCAACATTGAGGCGGTAGTATAGGTCTTCTCTGAATGTTCCTTGATCAGAGGCTTCGCGCAGGTCAATTTTAGAGGCAGCAATAACCCGGATATCGATATCGATATCTGCATTACCACCGAGGCGTTGCAGAGTCCGCTCCTGCAATACCCTTAACAGCCGTACCTGAAGAGAAGCCGGCATGCTTTCTATTTCATCCAGAAACAAGGTACCACCGCTGGCGTACTCTATCTTACCTATCCGCCTTTTTTGTGCGCCGGTAAATGCGCCGGCTTCATGGCCAAATAACTCGCTTTCTATGATGGATTCAGTCAGTGCACCACAATTAAGTGCGACAAAGGCTTTTTTTGCTCTGGGACTGAAATCATGCAGGCACTGGGCGACCACTTCCTTACCGGTACCCGTAGCACCATTGATAATTAGGTCTACATCGACCTGGGCTAGCTGTAAAACGGTTTGTCGAAGACGCAACATGGATGCTGTCTGGCCAACCAAGCGGTTATCAATTTCGTGCTGTCCTTGAATCACCTGCCGTAAAGCGCGATTTTCCAGTACCAACTGGCGCTTTTTCCAGGCTCGCTGCACCGTGTTGAGATGGTGTTGAGGATCATCTGTTTTTTCCAGAAAGTCGTAAGCACCCATTCTGATTGCTTGAATTGCAATGGCTATGTCGGAATGACCACTAAACATGATGACCGGAATCTCGGGGTCTATGTCAAGTACTTGCTGCAAGACTTCAAGACCATCCATGCTATGCATGCGCACGTCACAGATAATCACGCCCCGCCAGTTTGTGGAGCACTCGGCTATAGCGTCAAGCGGATTTTCAAAAGCGATAGCGTCATAGCCTTCCAACTGGAGCGTCTGCATCATTGATTCGCGTACTATTTCTTCATCATCGATGACGATTATCTGGCCATCATGTATGGCTGAGCTCATGGCTTGCTTCTCCGGTATTCGGTTAGTAGCAGGATACAGAATGATGCGCCGCTGTCTGATTCATCATCTATGACGATTACCTGATCATCCTTCATGGCTGATTTCATGACTTGCTTCTCCGGTATTCGGGTAACTGGATACAAAATGACGCGCCGCTGTCCGAGCCGTCATCTACTGTCAGCTTTCCAGCAAAATTATTAATTATGTTAAAAGAAATAGATAAGCCGAGTCCCAGGCTCTGGCCGCGTCGTTTCGTCGTAAAAAACGGCTCAAAAATATTCTCGCGTAGCTCTTTACTAACCCCGGGTCCATTGTCCCTTACATAAATTTCTAACCGGTCGTTGTTATGCAGACATTCAATACGAATCAGTTTTTTTGCTTGATCGGCAATGGCATCCAGCGCATTGGTAACCAGGTTAAGGACAACCTGCTCAAGTTGTACAGGGTCTGCATGGACCAGGTTATTCTGCATGGGGAAAACTACTTCTATGTTGGTTAATTTCCTGACCTCATCACCTTCAAGCATGATCAGGACGTTATCAACCACGCGCTGCAGATCGACGACAACCAGATTATTTTGCTGTTTACGTGCTAAAGATTTAAGGCGTGTAATAATCGTGGTGGCGCGTTTGGTCAAATTGGATATCTGGTTTAAATTTTTCTCAGCTTCCTGCAGGCGTCCAGCGTGAAGTAAACGCAGACCATTATGTGAATAATGCCCGATGGCCGACAGCGGTTGATTAATTTCATGGGCAATGCCCGCTGATAACTGACCGAGTGCCGCCAGTTTTCCGGCTTGTACCAGCTCTTCCTGAAACGTGGAAAGTTGATCCCGAAAGCTGACCAGGGAACGTGCCATTGCGCCAATTTCATCATTGCCTTTTACCTGTACTTGCTCTTCCAGATTGCCATTTGCAATTGAGCGCATGCTGGCATCCAGGCTGGTAATTCTTGCCACCATATTACGGCCAACATATAGCCAGACAACCAGAATAGAAAACAATAGACTCGCGGTGACCATTAACAGCATCCAGGTCCGCCCTGTTTTGATGGTTTCGCGGGCATTGTAAACCGAACTTTGGGCCGCTTTTTCGGTTTTTTCTGTCTGTATTGCAATCAGTTGGTTTAACTGGCCAAGCTCTTCCTGGACCTGGGTGAGTAACATCCTGCCTGACTCCAGGATCACACGTTCCTGACTGCGTAGGGTAAACATATTGTTTTGTCCCCTCGACAGAGAAATAATATCCACCACGGTTTCTTTTAAGGGTTGTACACCACGTAAACTATCCACCGCCTCAAGGTCATATTGGATACGCTGGATGATTTCATCAGAGTGAATTTGGGTAGCAATAAGTGAATTCAGGTCGGGCAAGTGCTGTGCCCGGTCGACTAAATTGATCAGAAGATTAACATCAGCCTTGATGCGATACACTCTTTGTAAATCAGCATTTATTTCGCTAACGGTTTGTTCACTGATGTTGTCGATGGGCATCCAGGAATCAGGAAAATCCTGGTTGAAGCGGTTAAAAAGATTGAGCTGCACACTCTCTGTTAGTGTGTTTATATCGCTCAAGAAATTCGATGATATCCATCTGAGAAGTTGGTTTTCTGCTATTTTTTTCTGCTGAATATCCTGTTTTTCTGATACATTGCTATCAAGTTCAGCGAGTGTTTTTTTCAACAGTTCAGTCTGCTCAAGGAGGACTTTTTGTGCCTTGTTATCTTGAGTAACGGCGGAAATGTTCGACAGTAAATCAGCCATACTGGTTATATAAAGGTTTAGTTCCTGGCGAATTTCCAGACGACTCTGTTCATCTTTCGCCGCCAATAAGTTTGGTGATATCAGGGTTATTTTAGTGCCTAGCTCTTTTAAATCGGCTATCGAACTCAGCGTGCGGATATTACCCTCCACCACACTGTTCAATTCATTGCCAAGGCGGTTATACGACACCCAGTTGACAATGCTGGCGAGTATGATGAAGGCACTCAATGCGCCAAACGCGAGGAAAAAACGGCCGCGAATTCCCAACCGATAACTACTTTTCATAAAAAATATGCCTTGATAAACCTATTTGACATAATAGTCACTTCAGAGATTAATTTGAAATTAAGCAGCCATAGAGGAACACAGTAATTAAGTCATTAGCTAAGGGGGGCTGTATCAGGCGCGTCAGCTTTGTCTGCCGCAGCTATATTGCCATAACCTGCTTGCTTAAGCGGTTATAGTCAAGTGCTAAAATACCAGCTACTCTGGATATTCAATTAACTCACTACTCAGGGGCTTTGATAAGCCGGTGTTTATTAAAACGTTAAAGAATTACTCAGTCTCACTCTTTCTTGTTGTGCTGATGTCGGCTATGAGCGGCCTGTTGATAGCGAATGATACTATCATTATCAAGGGGGTAGGGACCTGGGGATACTTCAGCAATTATCCAAAACATGAAGGTCCCTTCTGGAATCAGCATATTGCAGATGTCACGGCTGGAGAGATAGTTGGGGAGATAAAACCACAAGATGAGCTGGGCCTGCGCGGTTTTGAAATCATGCACCTGCTTAAGAATGGTGTATTTGATTTTGCCTTTGGGCTACCTGCTTATGCCATGCAGGAAAGCGAAATTTTTGAAGGAGCGGATTTGTCATCTCTGGTGCAGCATATTGGTGTGCAGAGAAAAGTTGCCGCTGCATATTTCCCAACGTTGGAGCGTGCCTTTTCAGAAAAATACAATGCTAAACTGATGATGCTGTATCCATTCCCCAGTCAGATGATCTGGTGCAAGAATCCAGTGAACAGTATTGAAGATCTGAAAGGAAAGCGGATCCGGGTATTTTTAACAACGCTTGGCGATTTTGTCGAAGGGGTTGGTGCTATTCCGGTAAGCGTCGCCTATCACGATGTGCCCGACGCTCTGGCAAAAGATAGGGTTGACTGTGTGATCACCGGGACCATGTCAGCGTATACCGCAAAGTTGTATAAGTTAACACCGTATGGATTTACTCTGCGGGTTGGCTGGGGACTGGCATTCGGTGCTATAAATATCAATAAATGGAACCTGTTGAGTGAGTCTCAACAAGCACTCCTGCAGACAGAAATTTCAACCTTAACCGACAATATGTGGCAGGAAACCGCCACCGAAGATGCCATAGCGCTGGCTTGTTTGTCTGTCGGGCCTTGTTCGCTGGGTGAAACGGGCAATATGGTTTTAGTCGAGCCTTCTGAGGCTGATCTTATCAAGCGCGATAAGGTGGCCGCAGATGTGATCTTGCCACGTTGGGCAAAGCGTTGCGGGCCTGAATGCGCCGCTAACTGGAATCGAACGGTAGGCACGATTCTTCATTTAAGAGCAGAGGTGCCAGCTAAGTAAGGCGCGCTTTTTTGTCGGCCTCGTTGCGTTCGCTAGTGGCTTTTGGCGGACGTAAACTGTTTCGGCGTTACAGGGGTGTCGCTTTGCTTTTGACGGGGTAATAAGGCAGAGAAAGTAACGGCATCGTTATCAGAGTGAACAGAAATGCTACCTCCGTGGGATTCAATAATGGATTTAGTGATCGCCAGTCCCAGTCCTGCTCCTTCACTTTGTTGTTGGCGGGAAGGATCGACCCGATAAAACCAATCAAATAGCCTGGATAGATGTTTCGCTGGAATATTCATACCAGAGTTAGCAATTGAAATACGCGCCATGTTGTCAGTCGGTGTTTCGAGTTGAACGACAACCTTTTCTGTTAAATCTAATGGCTGCATCACTGGTTTGATCAGGTCATTATCGCATTTGGCGAGCCACAGCATGTCGCCGACCATTTTTGTTAAACGCTCAAGCTCCTCTAAGTTGGAATAGATCAGTTCTCTATAGGTTTCGGGCTCTCTGCTTTTGTTAAGCGTCACTTGCGTTTGAGTGATCAGATTGGTTAACGGTGTACGTAATTCGTGGGCAATATCGGATGTTTTCTATCGATTGATTAATCACCTGCAGCTCAGCAGCATCCTGCTCCATAAAGTGGTGATTGACTGACGATATGACCAGAGAGGCTGTGAGAAACAGGCTGAGTCCTGTGGCGAGGCTGACAAATAGCAACACACGCAGTGTGAATGAAATAGGGCGGGCGTTACCCGCAAGCATCACCATCTTCCCAATCCAGTTTGTAACCCATACCACGAACGGTGTGGATAAGTTTAGGTTCAAAATTGTCATCTACTTTTGCGCGTAATCTGCGAATGGCCACATCGATTACATTAGTATCGCTGTCAAAGTTCATATCCCATACTTCGGATGCAATTAAGGTACGTGGCAGTACTTCACTCTGGCGGCGTACCAACAATTCGAGAAGTGAAAACTCTTTCTGGCTCAGTGCAATTTTTTTACCCGAACGAGTGGCGCGACGCCGGGGTAAGTCGAGTATCAGGTCGGCTATGGTCAGTTGGCTTGCTAAATTGGAGCCAGACCCCCGACGTAGTAAGGTACGAATTCTGGCGAGCAGTTCGGCAAATGCAAAAGGTTTAACAAGGTAGTCATCAGCGCCTAGTTCCAGTCCTTTGACGCGATCATCAACACTGTCACGAGCAGTGAGAAATAATACCGGTGTTTGGTGTCCGGCTTCGCGAAATGACCTGAGAATTCGCCATCCGTCGACATCAGGTAGCATCACATCGAGAATGATTAACTCGAATTGCTCTGTCATTGCCAGATGGTAGCCATCCAGACCATTACGAGCCAATGTGATCATAAACCCCGCTTCTGTCAGCCCTTGACGTACATAATCACCGGTTTTTACTTCGTCTTCGACCACAAGAAGTCGCACGGCTTATCTCCTGCCTCAAAAAATGGGGGCTAGTTTAGCGCAAGTTTATCTCACATTTAGCGTAAGTTTAGTCCACGGAAGTTCACCCCTAGATGACTCGCAGATTACAACTTTGTCATCTTTGGGTCATGTGGTTGTCAGAGATGAGGCGTTAGAGTAAGAAACTTGATATATGACAAGTGACAAGGAGCTTTTTAACACGTTAGCAGTCACTTAATAAATAATAGCGTGGTAGGCGGTAGCATCGGAGCATAAGTTAGCATGAAACAAGACGAACCTGCGTTAATTTCTCGCCCTCGTTTGACGCGACGGCTTTTTGTAAAGGGCCTGGCAGCGGGTGGTGTCTTATCGGCAATGCCGAGGCTACTTTCTGCCAACACTAATGATACCCGCCTGGGCTCAGCGCCGGTGCTGAGCGGCCAGCTAATCACTTTGGTTATTGCTGAAACAGCTGTGAGTTTTACCGGTGTCAGACGCATGGCAACCACTATCAATGGATCGATTCCGGCACCTACCCTGCGTTTGCGTGAAGGTGATGAGGTGACAATTCGTGTGAGTAACCGTCTTTCCGTTGCTACCTCCATACATTGGCATGGGATTATCCTTCCTTACGAAATGGATGGTGTGCCAGGAATAAGTTTTCGCGGTATAGCACCGGGAGAGACCTTTGAGTACCGCTTTACGTTAAAACAAAGTGGTACATACTGGTACCACTCGCATAGTGGTTTTCAGGAGATGACCGGAATGTACGGCGCACTCATTGTTGAGCCGCGCGAAGGTGAGTCGATTCAGGCAGATCAGGATCATGTCGTACAGCTATCAGACTGGACCGACGAAAATCCTATGTCTGCTTTTTCCAAATTGAAGGTACAAAGTGATGTTTATAACTTCAATCAACCGGTAGTTGGTGACTTTTTACAAGATGCGTCCAGCATTGGAATGAAAGGTGCTTTTGAAAAACGCCGGATGTGGAACCAGATGCGCATGAATCCTACTGATTTAGCGGATCTTTCAGCGGCAACCTTTACCTATCTGATGAACGGTATGACGCCTGCGGGCAACTGGAACGGATTATTCAATAAAGGTGAGCGTGTGCGACTGCGCTTTATCAATGGCTCCAGTAATACTTTTTATGATGTTCGCATCCCTGGATTGAGCCTGAGTGTTGTGCAGGCCGATGGTCAGAACGTGAAACCGGTTAGCGTCGATGAATTTCGCTTTGGTCCCGGTGAAACGTACGACGTTGTTGTTGAACCTGAAGGTGATGCGTACAGCATTTTTGCACAAAGCATGGATCGATCAGGTTACGCTAGCGGCACCTTGTCGGTTCGTCCGGGGCTTGTTGCTCCTGTGCCAGAGCTTGACCCCGTTGAGTGGTTGGCAATGACCGACATGATGGGAGCAATGATTCATGGTTCAATGGATCACGGTGCAATGGGACATAGCATGGACAATGCTGCTACGAAACCAGCGGTGAAGTCAGGTATGGATCACAGTGCGATGAATCATGGTTCAATGGATCACAGCGCAATGGGTCATCACATACCAGCGATGAAGTCAGGTATGGATCACAGTGCGATGAATCATGGTTCAATGGATCACAGCGCAATGGGTCATGACATACCAGCGGTGAAGTCAGGTATGGATCACAGTGCGATGAATCATGGTTCAATGGATCACAGCGCAATGGGTCATCACATACCAGCGATGAAGCCTGGTATGGATCATAGCCCGATGAAAAACAGTACTATGGATCACAGCCAGCATGGCATGTCACCGAATCCTTTGGAGAAACCTTCACAAACGGTTCGCCATGCAAGCACGGAATATGGCCCGTCTGTCGATATGCGTGTGGATACGCCACGTACTAATTTGGATGACCCGGGTATCGGGCTGCGTAATAATGGCCGGCGTGTATTAACACAGGCTGATTTACGTTCAATTAATGGTGTACTAGATGATGATCGTGCACCGACGCGGGAGATAGAGCTGCATCTGACCGGCAATATGGAACGTTATAGCTGGTCAATAGATGGACTTGAGTTTGGAAAGAGTACGCCGGTATCGATGCGTCATGGAGAGCGGATACGGGTTATTTTGCAGAATGACACTATGATGACTCATCCCATGCACTTGCATGGTATGTGGAGTGATATGGAGTCTGGCGAGGGCGATTTGCTAGTCCGTCGTCATACTATCTCTGTGCAACCCGCCCAACGGGTTAGTTTTTTAACAACGCCGCATGATTTTGGGCGCTGGGCCTGGCATTGCCATCTTCTTTTTCATATGGATGCGGGGATGTTCCGCGAAGTGGTGGTGTCATGAAACGATTAATGAATGTTGAAGTGATAAAGCCGCTGGCAATAATGGCTGTGTTCGTAATGATTAGCAGTCCTTTGATGGTTAGGGCTGAGATGAATCACGCTGAAATGGCTCAGGCAAAAACGGCTAAAGTTGGGGCGCGTGACCCACATGCCTATTCAGGTGGCTATACTTTGGAAGAGGGGCCGTATGCATTAGGAGGTCCACGTCTGCTAAAACTGGCTGACGAACATAAATTTTGGGCGATTCAGGGTGATCGTGTCGAATACGATTCTGATAGTGATACCGGTGTGTTTGATGTGCGAGGCTGGTATGGCTCCACATATGACCGCCTGTATGTGAAATTTGAAGGTGATGTCGCTAACGGACGTTTAGAAGAAAGCCAGACAGATATTCTCTGGAGCCATGCTTACAGTACTTTCTTCGATACGCAATGGGGCATACGATTTGATCAATACGATGAGGGTGTGGGCCGACAATGGCTTGCTGTTGGGTTACAGGGGCTGGCTCCCTACTGGTTTGAGCTAGATATGACTGCTTATATTGGAGAAAGTGGCCGTACGGCTGTCTCAGTTGAGGCCGAATATGAGTTATTGCTTAGCCAGCGGTTGGTTTTACAACCGAGCGCTGAACTGAGTTTATATGGGAAGAATGATGTCGAAAACGGATTAGGTGAGGGGTTGTCGGATGCCTCGCTTGGATTAAGGTTACGCTACGAAATCACACGTCAGTTCGCACCTTATGTGGGTGTCGAGTGGACAAGTAAGCTGGGCCAAACGGCGGATATTGCCAGGGCCGCTGATGAGTCTATTCGTGATACACGTTATGTCGTAGGTATGAGGTTTTGGTTATAACAGGCTTTATCAACGTAAAAATAATATATTTTTAAGATATTCAGGAGTTAATCATGAAGAACAAACAACTTGGCGTATTGATTGCTGTACCTGCACTCATGCTGGCGTTTTCTGCACAGGCCCATAGTCCTAAAGAGCATATGGAAAAGGCAGAGAATCCAGACTGTGCCGCGATGAGCAGCATGGATCATAGCAAAATGGATATGAATGATCCTGTTGTCATGGCGATGATGCAGCAGTGCATGAGTAGCATGCATGGCTCAGCAGAAACAGAGAGCGCACCTCATGGACATGGCAATAGTCATGGCGAACCGATGACCGGTGCTGATAAGGCGGGTGAGCATATGCAGGCTCCCGCTAAGTAATAAATACAAGCAGTAAACAAATGAAAACAGTAATCAAATAAAAATAGCTACTTAATATAGCTTCTTAACATAGCATTTTATAAATGGTTACTTGAGTATGCCCCTGCCGCGAGAGCGGCAGGGGTGGCTACTGACGGGAGATTATCCGATGACAGTTTTAAATAAAAAGGGAGGGTGTTTCAAGCGGCTGATAGCAGTGGCGGGAGCAATGATAGGAGCTACCGTGATAGGAGGCGTGGCGTTTATCTACTCGGGTTTATACCCCATGGGTGCCGATGATCCTCACCATGATATTACCACCTGGGTGTTAGAGACATTGCGTGAGAATTCGATCGCTAGTGCCTCTAAGGACATTGAGGTGCCGTCGGATCTTAGTTCAGTGGATCGCTTACTCAAAGGCGGTGCCGACTACAATGATATGTGTGCTGGCTGTCATCTTAAACCGGATCAAAAGGAAAGTGATTTTACCTTAGGATTGTATCCGGTACCGCCAAACTTAGCAGATAGTACACTGACTGCGGCTGATGAAAAAGCAGTCGATCAGCGAAATTTCTGGATTATTAAGCATGGTATTAAGGCATCCGGAATGCCTGCGTGGGGCCCGGGGCATGATGATGTGCGTATCTGGAACATGGTGGCTTTTCTCAAGCGTTTGCCTGAACTGACGGCGGCTCAATATCAGATACTGACCGCACGTGGAGAAAATGATCCCGGACATCATTAACCCGGATATGGATAGCATAGCCACTAGTCATTAACGATAGTCATTCACTTTAATCACTCACTTGAGTTGCTCACATCAGCCACGAAAGAAGGTTAACAATAATGTACAAGAGAGAAGGGGTAATCGGGATATTTGTAGTGGGTCTTTTGTTGAATAGTCCCTTTGCGTTGGCAGAGCATTTTAATGGCCATGTGAATGTTAAGGTGGGGGCTTTGACGGCTGCGGCGCAAAAGGGGCAGTTGGCTTTTAATAATACGTGTGCCGCATGCCATGGTAATAATGGTGAAGGATCTCTTCAGGGACCTCCGTTGATTCATGCCCTTTATAATCCCGGGCATCATTCTAATCAGTCTTTTTATTCCGCTGTGCGAAACGGCGTACAACAACATCATTGGCCCTATGGAAATATGCCCCCTCAAGAAGGGGTTGGTTTTTCAGATATGGCAGCCATTGTGAAGTTTGTGCGTGAAGTACAGCAGCAAAATGGTATTGTTCAGAAAAAGCACAACATGTAATCTGGATTAAGAGCATTTACTAAAGAGAGTAGTGTGTCAGTTTTGCAGGAATGTACCCGTCAGGAGAAAGATCGGTGCTTGGCCTGCTGATAGAGTTGATATAAAAACAGCACGTTGGAAGCCTGCAAGGTGTTGAGTCCGCGATTTTTTGGCGAGAATATACCCTTTTTCTAAAAAAAGAGCTTTTCTTCTACGGAAAGCCTCCACAATTACGTTCAAAATCCTGTATTATAATGCGCATTTTATGCCCCCTAACATTCGAGTGAAGAAATGTCTGACTTATCACACTACCGTAACATCGGTATTTTTGCCCACGTAGACGCGGGAAAAACGACCACTACCGAACGTATCCTGAAGCTGACAGGTAAAATCCATAAGACAGGTGAGGTTCACGATGGTGAATCTACTACTGACTTCATGGAGCAGGAAGCTGAGCGGGGAATAACTATCCAGTCAGCGGCGATCACCACTTTCTGGAAAGATCACCGCATGAACATCATCGATACTCCAGGGCACGTTGACTTCACTGTAGAAGTTTATCGTTCTTTGAAAGTACTGGATGGTGGTATTGGTGTGTTCTGTGGTTCTGGTGGTGTTGAGCCTCAGTCAGAAACTAACTGGCGTTATGCTGATGAGTCGGGTGTTTCCCGTATCATCTTCGTAAACAAGCTAGACCGTATGGGCGCTGACTTCCACCGCGTTGTAGATCAGGTTGAGAAAGTACTGGCTGCTAAGCCACTCATCATGGTTCTTCCTATTGGTCGTGAAGAAGACTTCGTCGGTGTTGTTGACCTGCTAACTCGCCAGGCTTTCGTTTGGGATGACACGGGTCTTCCTGAGAACTACGAGATCAAAGACATCCCGGCCGACATGGTAGACGATGTTGAAATGTACCGTGAGCAGTTGATCGAAACAGCTGTAGAGCTGGATGACGATCTGATGATGGCTTACATGGACGGTGAAGAACCTTCTATGGAAGATATCAAGCGTTGTATCCGTGAGGGTACTCGTGATCTTAATTTCTTCCCAACATACTGTGGCTCTGCATTCAAGAACAAAGGCATCCAGCTTATTCTTGATGCGGTTGTAGATTATCTGCCAAGCCCAACAGATGTTATCCCACAAGATCTGACGGATGAATTCGGCGAGCCAACAGGTCAGGTTGCAACTGTTTCCGTTGATGAGCCTTTCCGCGCACTGGCATTTAAGATCATGGAGGATCGTTTCGGCGCTCTGACCTTTATTCGTGTTTACTCTGGTAAGTTGAAAAAAGGCGACACCATCCTGAACTCGTTTACAGGTAAAACTGAGCGCATTGGTCGTATGTGTGAAATGGAAGCTGATCAGCGTAAAGAGCTGGATTCTGCTCAAGCCGGTGACATTCTTGCCATCGTAGGTATGAAAAACGTACAAACAGGTCACACACTTTGTGATCCTAAGCACGAATGTACGCTTGAAGCCATGGTATTCCCTGAGCCGGTAATCTCGATTGCAGTTACACCTAAAGATAAAGGTGGAGCTGAGAAGATGGGTATTGCGATCGGTAAGATGGTTGCAGAAGATCCTACCTTCATCGTTGAAACTGACGAAGATTCCGGCGAAACCATCCTGAAAGGAATGGGTGAGCTTCACCTGGATATTAAAGTAGACATCCTGAAGCGTACCTACGGCGTTGAGCTGATCGTAGGCCAGCCACAGGTTGCTTACCGTGAAACTATCACTATACCTCTGGAAGACTCTTACACTCATAAGAAGCAGTCTGGTGGTTCAGGTCAGTACGGTAAGATCGATTACCGCATCAAGCCGGGCGAGCAGAACACTGGCTTTACGTTCACCTCTTCAGTTGTGGGTGGTAACGTACCTAAGGAATTTTTCCCGGCTATCGAGAAGGGTTTCAAGGGCATGATGAATACAGGTCCACTGGCGGGCTTCCCTGTACTGGACGTTGAAATTGAGCTGCTCGATGGTGGTTATCACGCAGTTGACTCCTCTGCGATTGCATTTGAAATCGCAGCGAAAGGCGCTTTCCGTCAGTCTATGCCAAAAGCGGGTCCACAATTGCTGGAGCCGATTATGAAGGTTGACGTGTTCTCCCCTGAAGATCACGTTGGTGATGTTATCGGTGACCTTAACCGTCGTCGTGGCATGATCTCAGGTCAGGAAACTGCAGGTTCAGGCGTTCGTATTAAAGCTGATGTGCCTCTGTCTGAGATGTTCGGTTATATCGGATCTCTGCGTACTATGACCTCTGGTCGTGGTCAGTTCTCTATGGAGTTCTCACACTACGCTGCATGTCCTAACTCAGTTTCTGAGAAGGTTATTGCTGAAGAGAAAGAGCGTAAAGCTAACAAGTAATTATTTCTTAAGTCTTGTTTTGAAACCCCGCTGATGCAAATCACCGGGGTTTTATTTTGTCTGGGTTCTCTGTTTTGGGTGAATTCTTTGATCTCTCACTGTAGTTGCTCTCATCAGCCACAAAAGAAGGTCAAGAATACTGTACAGGAGATAACGGGTAATCGGTGTATTGAAGCGGTGTTTAGAAAAGGTATATCAAAAAGAGGTATTCAAGCGGTGTATTGAAGGGGGCATTTACATGCAAATGACAGCGCTGATGCGCTTTAACTGGTAGCCATATCAGCCCGTAACCGGTAGCATTAGCGTTTGTTTTTCTGGTGATGGCGTCTTCTATTTATGAGTTATCAGGTTCTTGCACGTAAGTGGCGTCCTAAGCGCTTTGCTGAGATGGTTGGGCAGGAGCATGTCCTCAAAGCGTTGGTTAATGCGCTCGATCAGGATCGTTTGCATCATGCTTATCTTTTCACCGGTACGCGTGGAGTAGGTAAGACATCAATCGCACGTTTATTTGCTAAATCCCTGAACTGTGAAGTCGGTGTTTCCTCTGAGCCGTGCGGCCAGTGCAGTGCCTGCCGGGAGATTGCAGAAGGACGCTTTATTGATCTGATCGAAGTGGATGCGGCGTCACGAACCAAGGTTGAAGATACCCGCGAGCTACTCGAGAATGTGCAGTATGCGCCGACACATGGCCGCTTTAAAGTTTACCTGATAGATGAAGTACACATGCTCTCCAGTCATTCTTTCAACGCCTTGTTGAAAACGCTGGAAGAGCCGCCTGCACATGTTAAGTTCTTGTTGGCGACGACAGATCCGCAAAAATTGCCAGTGACTATTTTGTCGCGCTGTTTGCAATTTAATCTTAAGAACCTGATTCCCGAACGCATTGTTGAGCATCTTCAGTTTGTACTGGCTGAGGAAAAAGTCGGTTTTGAAGATCCCGCATTATGGTTGTTAGCGCGTTCTGCCGATGGCTCGATGCGTGATGCCTTGAGTTTAACCGATCAATCGATTGCTTTTGGCAGCGGCACGGTACTCGAGGCAGATGTTCGCTCGATGTTGGGTGCGATTGATCAGCGTTTGGTTTATCGGTTACTGGATGAGTTAACCGCACATAATCCGCGTAATTTACTGGCTGTCGTAGCTGAATTGGCATTGTTCTCTCCGGATTATATGAACGTGCTCGGTGATCTCATCAGCTTGTTGCACCGTGTTGCGGTGGCGCAGGCGATCCCGGATGCGATTGATAACAGTATGGGAGATCAGGAGCAGGTGACGGCGCTGGCACGCCAACTGACCGCGGAAGATGTGCAGCTGTTCTACCAGATCGCGCTGATGGGACGTAAAGATCTGCCATATGTACCGGATGCTCGTGAAGGTTTGGAGATGGTGTTGCTGCGTATGCTGGCGTTTCGTCCGGCTGATAGTGCGCCAAGGCCGGTTCAATTGCAGCATGAGGTTGCTCCTTCTGCATCGGATGCTGGACAATCTGAACCCGCAGAGCAAACCATCTCTCCAGCTCCAGCTCCAGCGCCAGCTCCAGCTCCAGCTCCAGCTCCAGCTCCTGCTCCAGCTCCTCTGCCTGATTCTGATCCTGAGCCGTTAGCGGCCCCCGTTTCTGCCCCGGCTTCGGATTTAGAGCCGCCTCCGTATGATGAGTATGATATTCCGGCGGATGATGCTGACGAAGAGGTAAGCCCGGTAAAAAAGCCACTACTCCCACCGGCCGAGCCTACTGAAAGCTTTGCCGCTGAGGCGCTGGTTGAAAAAGCACAAACCGAACAAGTAGCAGTTAAGCAAGTAGCAGCCGAAAAGACCGCAACGCAACCGGAAGTGAAGCCAGGTGTCAGCGCAGAGGGGCAGGCAGATGCCCGGACTGATCAGCATTCTGAAGTCATCTCAGGCGCTGATTTAAAAACACAAGCTGGCATAGGATCTGAAGCACCTGCGGCACAAGCACCTGCGGCAAAAGCACCTGCGGCAAAAGCACCTACGGCACAAGCACCTACGGCACAAGCACCCACGGCGCTTACAGATTGCCGCGAAGAGGATTGGATTATTCTGTTAGGCCAGATTGGTCTAACGGGGATGACGGCTAATATTGCCAGTAACTTATCGCTTGAGTCGGTGTCTGAGCATAAAATGGTGTTCCATTATCGAAGAGAGCAGGCGGCCGTACTGGATGACGTGCAGAAGCAGCGTATTCAGGATGTACTCTGTGATTATTTTAAAACCTCAATTGAGGTAGAATTCATTAACGCTGTTCAATCGCGGGAAACCCCGGGCCAATGTTTTGCGCGTTTAAAAGCAGAACGTTTGGTGATGGCTGTTTCGGCATTTGAAAGTGATAGCATAGTACAGATGTTAGTTTCGCATTTTGATGGCACGATAGACCGTGATTCCATTGTTCCAATTGACCCGTTATAGGTGAGGTAAAGAGTATGATGAAGGGTGGCATGGGCAACCTGATGAAGCAGGCGCAAAAGATGCAGGAAGAACTGCAGAAAGCACAAGCAGAAGTCGCTAATTTGGAAGTAAATGGTGAATCTGGTGCGGGTCTGGTAAAAATTATCATGAATGGTCGTCACGATGTTAAGCGTGTCGTGATTGATCCTGGTTTGCTGGAAGAAGATAAAGATGTTCTTGAAGATCTGATCGCTGCAGCGGTAAATGATGCTGTGCGTAAAGTTGAAACTCAGTCTCAGGAAAAAATGGCTAAAGTCACCGGCGGCATGGGTATGCCACCGGGTTTTAATATGCCATTTTAAACGATGTCATTCAGTCCTTTAATACAGCAGTTGGTTAGTGCGTTGCGTTGCTTGCCCGGTGTTGGGCCAAAAACAGCGCAGCGCATGGCATTTCACCTGCTTGAGAGAGATCGTCATGCGGCGCTGGAGTTGTCTTCCTCGCTTCGCTTGGCTGCAGAGCAGGTTTCTCAGTGTCAGCAGTGCAGAACACTCAGTGAATCAGAGATTTGTGAGCTGTGTGCATCAAAGAGCCGTGACCGGAGTTCGTTGTGTGTGCTTGAGTCGCCTATGGATGTGCTGGCTATTGAGCATACCAACAGCTTTGCCGGTGTTTATTTTGTGCTGGGTGGCCATTTATCTCCTATCGATGGTATCGGGCCTGATGATATTGGTATCCGTCAGCTAATTGAGCGGGTCAATCAGGGGGAGATAAAAGAGGTTATTGTCGCGACAAATCCGACAGTGGAAGGGGACGCGACCGCTCATTATATTGCTGAGCAATTGAAAGGTGCTTCACTTAAGGTGACGCGTATTGCTCATGGTGTGCCGGTAGGTGGCGAACTGGAATATGTTGATGGTGGCACGTTGGCGCATGCATTGGCTGGGCGGCGGCTGTTTTGAGGCTAATGAATGAAAGATGATAGCTATGACTGGGCTGTTTTAGAGGCGTCGGCCCAGCAGCCGATCCATATTACAAGCAACGCACTGCTGCTTGAATACTGTGCCCGTTGGCAGACATTGCCGATGATTGCGTTGGACACTGAATTTCAGCGCATCGATACTTTTTACCCTATTCCGGGGCTGATTCAAATAGCAGATGATCAACACTGTTATTTGATTGATCCCTTATCTATTGATGATCTATCGCCGCTGAGTCAGGTGTTTTTAAATCCTGCAGTGTTAAAAATTATTCATGCCGGCAGTGAAGATTTAGAGCTGTTTAATCATACCCTGGGCGTCTTGCCCCGCCCGATCTTCGATACTCAATTGGCGGCCGCTTTTATTGGCTGGGGCTTTACCATGGGGTTGCAGCGTTTGCTTGAGCATGCGTTGGATATTCAGATAGGTAAAGGCGAGACAACATCCGACTGGCTTAAGCGCCCGTTGAGCCCTGAACAAGAGGTGTATGCTGCGCTGGATGTTGCTTATCTTCCGGCTATCTGTCTGATGCAAAAAGCAGAGCTCGAGTCGCATGACCGGCTTTCCTGGTTTGTTGAAGAGTCAGAGGTGGCATTACAAACCGCGCTGGATAACGATCCTGATGGGCGTGAGTATTACCGGCGCTTTAGTCAGATGTCGGGTGTGAGCGGTTTTAAGCTGGCGGCGCTACGGGATATCACCATGTGGCGGGAACAGCAATGTCGTTTGAGAGATACGCCGCGCAACTGGGTGCTGCGCAATCAGACGATACTCTCTATTATCAACAGCTGGCCGCGCAATAGTGTTGAGCTGGGTCGGACTGATGAAATTCGCCATAAAGTCGTGCGGGAAGAGGGTGAAGCCATTCTTGCCATTCTGGAAAATGCTTATAGTCGAGGAGATAGCGAAGAGATAACTCCGATTAATCGCCCGTTGCCTGTTTTTTGGAATAAACGTCTTAAAAAGCTCAAGGCGATCGCACGAGACGTAGCCGGTCGTTTAGGTATAGCGCAAGAGATATTGTTGCGTAAGAAAGATCTTGAGGCATTAATTCGTTCGGGGTTGGATGGGCAAGAGTATCAGTTGCCGGATGAGTTGAGCGGCTGGCGTCGTGAAATTATTGGCTTGCCTTTATTGGCTGAGCTTAAACAGTTTGATAAAAATGGTTAGTAGCGCATGATAATTTGTTCAATTTATAAAAGCCCGCGTAAAGATGAAATGTATCTTTATGTTGATAAAAAAGATTTGTTAAAGCGTGTACCTGATGCGTTGGTAGAAATGTTTGGAAAACCTTCGCATTTAATGGATATGCCGGTCAGGCCGGGGCGCAAGCTGGCGCGTGTTGATGTCGAAAAAATGCTGCAAGGGATTAAGGAGAAAGGCTTTTATCTACAGATGCCGCCGCCAAAAGAAGACTATATGCTGGACTTGTATCCTAACCGCCCAGAAACAGGTGTCCGCTAGTGGCACAGGAAGTATTTTGGCGAACCAAGTCGTTAACTGAAATGACTGCGCCTGAGTGGGAGTCATTATGCGATGGTTGCGCGCTCTGCTGTTTGCATAAAATTGAAGATGAAGATACTGAAGAGGTTTTCTATACGACGGTTGTTTGCAATTTACTGGATTTCGATAATTGCCGCTGTACTCAGTATGAGAAACGCAGCCAGTTAGTTCCAAGCTGTGTAAAGTTGCGTCCGGAAGATGTTGAGAGCTTTCACTGGTTACCGCCGACCTGTGCTTATCGGTTGATTCATGAAGGAAAAGAGCTGCCAGAATGGCATCCTTTGATTTCAGGTAAAGAAAACTCGGTGATTGATGCCGGTGCTTCGGTGCTGCATATTTATGAAGTAAAAGATAACGAAATCAGTGAAGATCAGTTTATCGATTATGTATTGTTGGAAGATTAAGCGACATTTACTTTTCTGTGAAAGCATCTGCTGATGCTGCTGAAGTAGATAGCAAGAGGGAGTAAAGAGGGGTTTAAGAGTAGAAATAGGGTATAAAAAAAGGAGCACTGAGTGCTCCTTTTTTGTAGCTTTAAAACAACTGATTAGTTGTTTTTGTTAGCCATTTGCGCCTTGATCAGATCACCGATAGTGGTAGGACCAGCCGTTTCAACTTCTTGTGTGCGAACAGCAGCGATAGCAGCTTTCTCGTCAGCCTGGTCTTTAGCTTTCACAGACAGAACGATTGCGCGGCTACGACGATCAATGTTGATGATCTTCGCTTCAACTTCGTCACCAACTTTCAGTACAGTCGTTGCATCATCAACACGGTCTGTGCTGATTTCAGAAACTTTCAATGTACCTTCGATGCCTTCAGCCAACTCAACAACAGCGCCTTTAGCATCTACCGATTTAACGATGCCTTTAACGATGGTGTTTTTGTCATTTGCTGCTGCATACTCAGCAAAAGGATCGCTGTCTAGTTGCTTGATGCCCAGAGAGATACGCTCTTTCTCTGCATCAATAGACAGGATAACGGCTTCAACTTCGTCGCCTTTCTTGAACTGACGCAGCGCTGCTTCAGCATCGCCTTCCCAGCTGATGTCGGACATGTGAACCAGACCGTCAAGGTCGTTTTCCAGGCCAACAAAGATACCGAAGTCAGTGATCGTTTTGATCTGACCAGATACTTTATCGTTGGTAGCGTACTGCTCAGCGAAAGCAACCCATGGGTTAACTGTGCACTGTTTGATACCCAGAGAAATACGACGACGCTCTTCATCAACATCCAGAATCATAACTTCAACAGCTTCACCGATCTGAACAACTTTAGATGGGTGGATGTTTTTGTTAGTCCAAGACATTTCAGAAACGTGAACCAGACCTTCTACGCCATCTTCGATAGAAGCGAAGCAGCCGTAATCTGTCAGGTTAGTGATACGTGCGTTGCACTTAGTTCCAGCAGGGTAACGGTTTTTGATAGCTTCCCACGGATCTTCAGACAGCTGTTTCAGGCCTAGAGAAATACGACCTGTTTCTTTGTCGAATTTAATGATCTTAACTGAGATCTCGTCACCTGGGTTGAGCATTTCACTTGGGTGAGAAATACGCTTCCAAGCCATATCTGTGATATGCAGAAGACCGTCAACACCACCCAGATCAATGAACGCACCGTAGTTGGTCAGGTTCTTAACGAAACCTTTAGCAACTTGTCCTTCTTCCAGAGCAGCCAGGATTTCATCACGCTGAGCGCTGTTGGCTTCTTGAAGAACGGCACGGCGAGAAACAACAACGTTGTTGCGCTTCTGGTCCAGTTTGATCAGTTTGAATTCGAGTTCTTTGCCTTCAAGATGATCAACATCGCGAACAGGGCGAACATCTACCAGTGAACCAGGCAGGAAGCCCTGGATGTTGTTGATGCTAACAGTGAATCCGCCTTTAACTTTACCGTTGATAACACCAGTAACAGTTTCTTCAGCTTCAAATTTAGCTTCAAGTACTTCCCAAGCTTCAGCGCGCTTAGCTTTTTCGCGAGAAAGTTTTGTTTCACCAAAACCATCTTCTACTGCTTCCAGAGAAACTTTAACGCTATCGCCGATTTTAATTTCCAGCTCGTTAGCGTCGTTTAAGAACTGTACGCGAGGAATAACCGCTTCAGATTTAAGACCAGCGTTAACAGTAACCCAGTCGCTGTCGATATCGATAACTTCACCGATAACAAGCGTACCTGGTTTCATGTCTACATTTAGAAGGGATTCTTCAAACAGTTCTGCAAAGCTTTCGCTCATGAAAGTGTCCTATTAATTGGCCGGGGATAGAAAAAATCCGGCACGTAACCTGTAATGCCAGCTTACAGGGTCAGATTATTTAATGTGCAATTGTATTGCTGGCTAGCCGTCACACATTAGAGAAATTAGAGGCCATATTATACAGTATGCGAAGCGGTCTAGGTAGAGGGTATTCAGTTTTATACTTTATCGTTATCCAGTTTTTCACGTATAGAGAGCTGGCAGGGTGTTAAAACGGATGATAAATCCTGAAAAAGTGCTTCGGTCAGAGAATTGGTGTCTTCGGTGCGGAAAAAGTTAGCCAGTTTGCGCTCTTCGCTACGCGAATTAGCGGCAATTTCTACGCCATCGCCAACGCAAAAGGCGTAAGCGGGTAGGTAATTGCTGATGAGGCTCTGTTTTTTGTCTTCAGATAGCATGAGTCGGTTACGCGTGATGAACGCTTTATACTCGGCAGCGCCTGCGGCCGACATGATTTCTATTTGTATCGTGCTGAAACGTTCTGCATCGGCACTACGGATCAGGTAGGCTTTTAGTTGGTGTTCTACTGAACGGAGTTCGTCTTTGAGTTGTTGGGGTGCGAAATGTTCGTTGAGTTGTTTGTATTCAGTCAGTTCTGTGACCTGTGCTTGCAGTTGTTGTATCTGCGCTTGTAAGGTTTTGTTTTCAGTGAGTAATCCATCTTTATCACGGTTAAGGCCGTATATGATTTTTTGCGTCGGCGTTAGTTTATCCTGATCAAAGGTGGACGATAGCTGGCTTACGCCTAAATCGTCGGCAGTTTCTGTACTGCGGGAACTGCCGACCATCTCGTACCCAAAGCGTTCCAGTTCTTTGCTGTTTTTTACCTGCTGGGAATCAATACGTTGATAGAGAATATAACCACCGATTCCCAGACCAGTGAGAATCAGCGGTATTATCATGGCGAATAAGATGATCTTTTTGTTACGAGCCATTGGTAACATGTATCGTCAGCCGCTATTTATTTTGGGTTATAAGTGGTCAATAGTTGTTTTGTCAGGTCAACCATATCCAATAGGATTTGAGCACTTTCTTCCAGTATAGCTTCTGATTCGGGAGAAATGGGTCGGCCCTTATCATCTTTCTCTAAAAGATCATCAAGGTCGGTGATTTTAGCAATCGGTGCCTGCCCTTTGGCGAGGCGACGCTTGTTTTCAGCATCGATCTGCCATTTATCGGCAAGATCACGCTTGGCCAGCAATTTAGTCTCATTCAGCGGGAAGGTAGTGTCATCCTTCACTTCTGTTTGTCGGTTGATCTGGGCGCGTAAAAAGTTGAAATCAGGCTGGTTGTCGGTACGTAGGTTATGACGTTTTTCCAGTTCAGCCTTAAAAGAATCTATCCCTTTAAAGATGCCGTGTCGTGCTTCTTTTACCTGATCCCAGGGAAGGGCGCCATCCAGTGCGCTTTCACCGATTTCGCTGGTGTCATAAGTCTCAGGAAAAGTGATATCAGGAATAACGCCTTTGTGCTGTGTGCTTTCGCCTGAAATACGGTAAAACTTGGCGTGAGTGAGTTTTATCTGGCCATGATCCAGTGATTGCAGGGTTTGTACCGTCCCTTTGCCAAACGTCTGGTTGCCGACAATGATGCCGCGTTGGTAATCCTGTATAGCACCGGCAAAAATTTCTGATGCGGAAGCACTTAAACGGTTGACGACGACTGCCATGGGGCCGTTGTAGGCAATTTTAGGATTAAAATCCCCAAGGATATCTACACGCCCATTCGGGTCTCTTATCTGTACGGTCGGGCCGCGATCAATGAAGAGGCCTACCAGTTCATTGGCTTCACGCAGTGAGCCGCCGCCATTATTTCTCAGATCGATAATCAGACCGTCGATTTTTTCGGTTTGTAGCTCACTAATCAGGTTTTCTACATCACGTGTTGTGCTTTTATAGTTTTTATCACCGCGTTGTAAGGCGGCAAAGTCGATATAAAAGGCCGGGATGTCGATAACGCCTAATTTATAGTCTTTATCGTTATGCTTAACATTCAGGATGCGTTTTTGTGCCGCTTGTTCTTCCAGTTCTACGGTATTACGCTTAATTGAAATTGTTTTACGGCTCGCTTTATCCTCGCTGTCTGAAGGAATGATTTCAAGCCGGACGACCGAGTCTTTAGGGCCTCGAATAAGATCAACAACATCATCCAGGCGCCAGCCAACAACATCTTCTATTTCGCCTGTCTCTCCCTGGCCGACGCCGACAATCAGATCGGCGGGCTTAAGCTGTCCTGTTTTATCTGCAGGGCCTGCGGGGACTAAGCGGACAATTTTAGTGAACTCATTCTCACTTTGTAGCACGGCTCCGATCCCTTCAAGTGAAAGACTCATGTTGATTTTGAAGTTTTCTGAGTTGCGAGGTGAAAAGTAAGAAGTGTGTGGGTCAAAATGTTTAGTGAAAACATTGGCGAAGCGCTGAAATACATCTTCGCTTTTATTTTGCGAGAGACGATTAAGCTGACTTGTGTAGCGCTTGATCAGGGTGCTTCGGGCTTCCTGCTCAGATTTGTCAGCTAAAGTAAGGTTTAAAATGGCGCTTTTGATACGTTTGCGCCACAGATCATTCATTTCACTTTGTGAGCCGATCCAATCATCTTTTTCCCGGTCTGTATTAAGTGTTTCATCCAGCGAAAAGTTGAAAGCCTGTTCATTATTCAGGCGGTCGAGCGTCCAGTTGAGCCGCTCAATGATGCGTTGTTGCTGGCGATTAAAGATAGCGTAGGCAACGTCCAGATTGCCGTTGAGAATAGCGTCATCCAATTCGTAGCGGTAGGCGTCAAATTCAGCAATGTCTGATTTGTAAAAGTAACTTTTGGATGGATCAAGTTCCTCAAGATACTTGTCGAGTAAATCGCTGGAAAGCGAGTCATCAACATTAATCTTGTTATAATGGCCAGCATTAAGGGAACCGATAATATCCTTTATAGTTTGCTGATGGACCGTTTCAGGATGTAATGGAGTAATATCGACTGATGCTAGTGCAATAGCAGGCACCAGGAAGCATACAGCAAGCGAACTGCGAAGGGCGTTGCCCAATGAGTTGCGAAGGGGAGTGCGTAAACCTTTCAACATATTATCCATTCTATATTCTTTAATTCGATGAAGTTATGACAGGAATAGTAATCTATTGTTCCCTTAATCATTTATTCTGAGTGTAGCTATCGGCCTGTCTAATGTAAAATCAATGCTTTAATTCAACCCTTTAATTATGCGCTCTGGGCAGGTTTATGTTCTCTGTTGAGGAGCTTCAGCGCTCTGATAAGAGATTCAGCGCTCCAATAAGGAGCTTCAGCGCTCTGATAAGGAGCCTCAGCCCTCTGATAGTGAGTTCCATTTAAAGAGTTTTATTCAATTTACTGACGTAAGGTTAAAGATGAAATTATTATTTATCCCCCTGCTGCTTATTTCCGGTTTGTTGTTAGGCGGTTGTGGTGAGGATCCTGAAAAGGAGGCTTTTCGTCAACAATTGATGGAAAAAGCACTTAACGATGAAACCAGCGAAGCAGGTATCACATTTTTAGCAGAAAATGCACAACGTGACGGTGTTGTTGAATTGCCTTCTGGCTTGCAATATCAGATTCTGAAAAGTGGTACGGGTGTCCATCCGACTTATCAGCACTCAGTTGTTGTTAATTACGAAGGGACGCGTGTTGATGGCGGAGTTTTTGATAGCTCTTATCAACGCGGTAAACCTTCCACCTTTCCGCTTAAAAGAGTGATTAAAGGTTGGCAGGAAGCTTTGTTGAAAATGAAAGTCGGGGATGAGTGGATCTTGTATATACCCGCGAAACTGGCCTACGGCGCTACCAGCCCATCTAATGAAATACCCGCTAATTCAACATTGATTTTTAAAGTAGAGTTGCTTGAAGTTCAGGAAAATAAAGGGACAGAAAATGAATAACAAAAATAGTACATTGAAGGGCTTAATTGAGTTCCTTAATGCTTCGCCAACACCCTTTCATGCAGTACAGCAGATGAAAGCCCGCTTGCTTGAGGATGGCTTTGAAGCCCTCAATGAAAAAGACACCTGGGTATTAAGAGAGGCGGGACGATATGTCATTACGCGCAATGATTCTGCGCTTGTTGCATGGCAAATGCCGGCAAAACGCTTATTATCTGAGTCGGGCTTACGTATGGTCGGCGCGCATACCGACTCCCCTTGTCTGCGTGTGAAGCCTAATCCTGAACTGCATAAACACGGATATTTTCAGTTAGGCGTAGAGGTCTATGGTGGAGCCTTGCTGGCCCCTTGGTTTGATCGGGATTTATCGATTGCTGGTCGTGTTAGTTTTGTCAATGAGGCAGGCGAGCTAAGTAGTGCATTGGTGAATTTTGAGACGCCAGTTGCTGTGATTCCCAGTTTGGCAATTCATCTTGATCGCGAAGCAAATAATGGGCGTGCGATTAATGCGCAAACTTTTCTGCCGCCGGTGCTGGGGCAAGTGGATGAGAAGCCGGACTTCCGTGCTCTTTTGCGGGATCAGTTGCTGGTGTCAGGTGAGACAGTGGTTAACGTGCTTGATTATGAGCTGTCTCTATATGATACCCAGTCTGCTGCTTTGATAGGGCTGGAGCAGGAGTTTCTGGCGTCGGCTCGTTTGGATAACCTGCTTAGCTGCTTTATGGGGATGGAGGCTTTGCTGCAATCTGACTCAGAAGAAGGCGTTTTGTTGGTGTGTACCGACCATGAAGAGGTCGGAAGCATGAGTGCGGCGGGCGCTCAGGGGCCTATGCTGGATCATTTGTTTGAACGTATACAGCCAGAAGCGGAAAGTAGAAACCGTATGCTGGCGAATTCCATGATGATATCGGCAGACAACGCACACGCTATACATCCCAATTTTGCCGATAAGCACGATGCTAATCATGGTCCTATTCTTAATAAAGGGCCGGTTATTAAGCTCAATTCAAATCAGCGTTATGCGACGACTGACATTACCAGCTCGCAATTCAGGATGTTGGCAGCACTGGATAACGTTGCGGTACAGGAGTTTGTTGTGCGCTCGGATATGGCCTGTGGTAGTACTATCGGACCCATTACGTCAGCAGAAATAGGCGTACGTACCCTTGATATAGGTGTACCGCAATTAGCAATGCACTCTATCAGGGAGTTAGCGGGCACGAATGATTTGATCAATACGATTCAGGTATTCAAACGTTTTTTTGAATGTAAGCAAGTATAAGCTTACTAAAGCCGAGGGGAAGATCGCGTCTGAAAGCAGATGCGATCTTAACCGTTTATAAAATGATTGTGGGTGTATGTGGGTTAAACGGCAGCTAGTGTAGGCTGAGATGAATTCACTAGATCGGACATTTTGCTGTAGTAACCTTCAATTAATACTTCCCACTGACGGTCATAGCAATGCAAGTAGGCGTGACATGCAGTGCACTTGTATAGCTGGCTGTTGGGTAGCGTGCTTATCAGAGATAAAAGCGTGTGAGATGCTTTATGTTTACTTGTCAGTAGCGTTTGGCAATCGGGGCAGATGTTATCCATAACAAGTGTTACTCCATATTATTGATTCTATGCAGATTATTGTACTTACATCTTCGACATAAAAAGATAGGAATAATTCCTATTTATTGAATATCTATTCACTATTTTTGGCAGTGTTAGCAACAGGCTGGAAGTTTTGCTACATGCGGGGTAGGATGACGCCTGATTTCTGTGAGGGTTCTTTGGGTTTGTTGGCGATCTGACGACATATTCAAAGCCTCCGGTAATATTCATTTTTTATTTTGGGAGTTTCTCATGCAGATTGCTGAAAATTCAGCCGTTACTATTCATTACACTTTGACTAATAGCCAGGGTGAAGTCTTGGATTCATCTGAGGGGCAAGAGCCTCTGGCATACTTAAGCGGTGCAAGTAATATTATTCCTGGTCTGGAAAATGCGCTGGTGGGTAAGCAGGTGGGTGATAAGCTGGAAGTGACGGTGGAGCCTGAACAGGCATATGGTCCTTTACGTGATGAATTAGTACAGAAAGTGAATCATGAGAACTTTGAGGGTGTTGAAGATATTCATGTCGGTATGCAGTTTATGGCACAAGCCCCTTGGGGAGAGCAGCCAGTCACTGTTATGAATGTTGAAGAAGACGGTATCACATTAGATGGTAATCACCCGCTGGCAGGCCAGACTCTGACCTTTGCGGTTGAGGTCGTGGAAGTGCGACCAGCCTCTGAGGAAGAACTTTCTCACGGTCATGTACACGGTGAAGGTGGTCATCACCACTAAGCGGTTCTTATAAAAACGCAGCTTCGGCTGCTTTTTTTTGTCTCATTTTTCAGTTCTGTCGCTACACTGATAGTGAAAAGGGGCTTTAGTGGGCATGAGCCCCGTTATTTTATACTCAAAACGGAGTGCTTATGCGAAACAGGATCGATCAGTTAGTTGATACGGTATCTTCTGTTGTTTTAGGTAAGGAGGCTGTTGTCAGGCTGGCGGTTGCCTGTATGTTAGCGCGTGGCCATCTGTTGATTGAAGATTTACCCGGCATGGGGAAAACAACATTGGCGCATACCTTGGCGCATGTGTTTGGGTTGGAATACCGGCGAGTCCAGTTTACCAGTGATATGTTACCGGCTGATATCCTCGGAGGGGCTGTATTCAATCAGCAAACCAGCAGTTTTGTTTATCATCCCGGACCGGTTTTTACTCAGTTGTTATTAGCGGATGAAATTAACCGCTCGACACCGAAAACGCAGAGTGCACTGCTGGAAGCGATGGAGGAAGGACAGGTGTCATCTGAAGGGGTTACGCGTCAATTACCCTCACCCTTTTTTGTACTTGCCACGCAAAACCCAACGAGCCAGTTTGGTACTTTCCCGTTACCTGAGTCACAATTGGATCGATTTTTAATGAAAATTTCTCTGGGTTACCCTGACGCCGATACAGAAAAAAAATTGTTGAAGCATGGTGATACCCGAAGCGATATTGAAGAGCTGCCTGTTTGTATCGATAGTAAAATGCTGCAGGAAATTCAAACGGCGTGCCAGCAGGTGGCTGTGTCCGATCCTGTATTAGATTATATCCAACGATTAGCGCAGTTTAGCCGCAGTAGTGAAGAGGTTATTTTAGGGCTGTCGCCCCGCGGAGCGCTGGCATTAATCCAGGCGGCTAAGGCGTGGGCGTATATGTCAGGTCGTGATTTCCTTACCCCCGATGATGTACAGCAGGTTTTCAGTTCTGTTGTAGAGCATCGTCTGCTGATCAGAAACGACCATCAGCATGAGGCTGATCCGACCCGGGCCATATTGGCTAAGGTGGATGTACTGAGTTGAGCATGGCGAATAGACGGTCTCTTCGTGGCCGGATACAGGCGTGGTTGGTTAATCGTTATCCCGGACAAGCGGTTATCAGATTAACGCAAAAGCGTATCTATATATTACCGACGCTAGCCGGGAGTGCGTATTTGCTGGTTGTGCTGTTGATTTTGCTATTGGCTGTTAATTATCAGAACAACCTCGCTTATGCTGTCTGCTTTACTTTACTGTCCCTGTTTATCACCGCTATTTTACATACCTATGCCAATTTGTCCGGATTAGAAACCAGGGGATTGTTAACAGAGCCTGTGTTTGTTGGAGATGAAGCGTGTTTCCGTTATCAGTTGAATACTGATCGTGCGCTGTTTCAGTTGGGTCTTGGGTTTGACAAGGCGGAGTGTACGACGCTGGACCTTGTCGCTAATCGTCCTGTTAATGTCGAGATCCCATCGCTGTGTTTACAGCGGGGATGGCAGCAGGCGGATCTGTTGTACATCGGTAGCTTGTATCCATTGGGTTTATTCCGAGCCTGGAGTTGGTTGCGTTTTGAACAGTCTGTGTTGGTTTACCCAAAGCCGGTTGCCGGTGGTGAGATAGAGGCGTTAAGAGGTGCTGAACAGCATAAGCATGCAGTCGGTGCCCGGGGGGATGATGAGTTTCAGGAATTAAAGTCATATTACCCCGGCGCTACAAAAAGCAGCATTGCCTGGAAAGTCTATGCCAAAGGGCACGGGTTACAGGTTAAAGAGCATCAGGGTTATGCGGGAAATGAACTGTGGCTGGACTGGGATAGCTGGCCTGAATTGTCAGTGGAGGCGCGGCTATCACGGTTGTGTTACTGGGCACTGGTTTTTTCACAGAGTGGTTCACGATTTGGTTTGCGGTTACCGGGTAAGCAGATAGCCCCTGCAACCGGGATTGAGCATAAAAAAAACGTATTAACGCAGCTGGCTCTCTATGGCGAGGGGGGCTGAAGATGGCAGAAGTGATTAATCAAACTTCAGGGGAGTTAACCTCAGGGGCTAAGAAATGGCTGCTTATTATGCTGATTATAGTCAGTGCGCCTCAGCTGATGTATGTGCCGCTGTGGTTGGCGGCGACCGGAGGGTGTCTACTGTTCTGGGTCTGGCTGACGTTAGAACGGCATCGCTATATGATCCCGCCATGGGGAAAAGGGTTAGTCGTCATCGCTGTCATTCTTGGGGTGCTTGTTTTTTCTTCGCAGAGTAAAGGCTTAGATGGGCTGTCGTCCTTATTGATCGCAGGCGCACTGTTAAAGTCTATGGAGCTAAAAAAACAGCGTGATGGCTGGGTTTTAGTGCTTGTTGCCTGCTTTATAGCGGCAGTTGGTTTTTTGTTTAATCAGTCAATGCCCAGTGCTGTTTATGGTGGTGTGTCATTGCTGAGTATTGTTTGCGCTTTACTGATGATGCATCAGGGCAACACGCAAGCATGGTTGTTTTTGCCGGTTAAAAAAAGCCTGTTTATGTTGCTTCAATCCATTCCTTTAATGCTGATTCTGTTTTTAATCTTTCCACGTATCGGGCCGCTGTGGAGTGTCCAATATCAGAAATCCACCGCAAAAACGGGGCTGTCTGATCGGATGCAGCCCGGAGATATCAGCCGCTTAACTCGCTCAGATAGTGTTGCATTTCGTGTTAGCTTTACCGACAACAAACCTCCGGCGCCCGAGCAGCGCTATTGGCGTGTCATGACATTTACGGATTTTGACGGTCAGGGTTGGTCTATTGCTGAAGTAACGAAACAAGAGATGCATCAGGGTGTGTCTGATGAGGACCTGGTTGAATATCAGGTTATAGCGGAGCCATCTGCTTCTAGATGGTTATTTGCTTTAGATTATCCATTGGCTTCCAGCGCTTCTACTGTGCAGCGTTATAGTGATGGCACTTTTAAAGCAAGCGCTGCTGTTTCTCAAAGAATAAGTTATACCGCCAGTTCGCTCCTGGTTAAACAGTATGATGGACATCCATTAGTGAATCGGTCTCGTTATCTGGCTGTGCCTGCAGCAGGCAATCCTCAAACCAGAGAGATGGTCAGGCAGTGGCAGGAAAAAGGTTTATCCGCTGAAGAGAAAATTGCAGCATTGTTTAAGAGTTATAACCAGCATTTTACCTATACGTTATCACCACAAAAACTTCAGGGTAATCGCATTGATGAATTTTTATTCAGTACGCGTGAAGGCTTCTGTGAGCACTTTGCAAATGCAACGGCCTATGCCCTCAGGTTGGCAGGTATACCTTCACGGGTGGTGGGTGGTTACTTGGGAGGAGAGTGGAATGCCTATGAAGAGTACCTGTTGATACGCCAATATGAAGCGCATGCCTGGGTAGAAGCCTGGTTGGATGGAAAAGGCTGGGTAAGACTGGATCCAACGACTGCCGTGGCTCCCGAAAGAGTCATTCAACCGTTTGATCAGTTATTTTCGTCATCACCTGAATTTATGGCAGATAGCTCTTTGATGGCGTTTCGTCTGCAGCAAAACTTAGCATGGGTGAAAACACTGAGTCTGCGTTATGATGCGCTTAATTATAATTGGCATCGTTGGATACTTGGCTACCATCAGCAGCAGAATAATCTGTTACAGGATTGGTTTGGTCAAATTAGTGTTTTGAAAGTGCTATTGCTGCTGTTTATACCCGTAGGTTGTGTATTGATGTTCGTTTTCTGGTGGCTGTTAAAAGTACAGACTCGCTGGATGCATCCGCTGGATAAGGAGGTCGTGGCTATTTCTGATCTATTGGCTAAGGTATCCGTTGAACTTAAACGCGCTTCAGGTGAAACAGTTCAAATGTATAGTGTACGTTTAGCAGAAACCTTGCCTGAGATTGGACCAGAGCTCGATGCCTGGAGCGCTTTGTATCAGGGTTTACGCTATGCCGATGTGTCTGCTCAGGCAGAAGAAACCAGCCGGCTTTATCATCGTTTGAGTCAACAGCTTATGAACAAAATTAAACGACTTGGAAAGCAAGGTATCATCGGGAAAGGCGTTAAACAGGCTGGCGTTGGAAAACGAATTGAAACAAGAGTCTGGTAATGGGTTGAAACAAGAGTTGAAGCAAAGGTTGAAACAAGAGTTGAAACAAGAGTTGAAGCAAAGGTTGAAATAAGAGTTGAAAAGGAATTGAAAAAAAAGCTGGGTAAATATTCGATTCAATGCAATGGCGTGTGGGTTGCCCCTGTGGTTGTTCAAAGTCGACGTCGAAAAACTGTCTCACTTGAAGTGAAGCATGGCGAATTAACTATACGTACACCTGTCGGAACCCCGGAAGAATGGGTTCAGCAGTTTATTGAGCAGCGCCGCTCATGGATTGAAGAGCATATGGCGGCGCAGTTAACGCGGCAGAAAAACTATCAGATCAACCCTTATGAAACACGTACTGTTCTGCTAAAGGGGCGGGATGTCCCCTTGAATATACGTCACAGTGCTGAGCGCAGTGCTGTTGCTCTCTGCCATGAATCAATTGACATGAATTTGAATCGTCGCATTAGTCGATCGCCTGAAAGTGTGGCGGATAGCTTGTTGCAGTCCTGGCTGGCAGAGCAGGCTAAAGACTACCTGATTCCTCGCACGCTGGAATTATCAAACGTTGTAGGCCTGAAGCCTAACCGGGTTGACATCGGTAATTATGAAAGCATGTGGGGGCGATGTTCTGCGAAAGGGGATATAGGTCTGAACTGGCGTTTAATGATGGCGGATCCTGAGGCGATTGATTACGTCATTATCCATGAGCTTTGTCATCTGCAGGAGTTTAATCATTCGGCCGCTTTTTGGCGAAAGGTGGCACTTTTTTGCACAGATACTCCCACGTGGCGGCATTACTTCAAAGAAAGAGGTGTATGGCTACAATGGCGGTGAGGTATGAGTGAGGTATTAATGTCAGAGCGTCTGAGAAAGTTATCAGGCCGGGCCTGATCTGATACAGCCTGAAGAAGTAAAACTATGGGCGTTCGGCATTAAAATGCATGTTTCAATTTAGTGGTTATTGTAAGCGCTGCTACACTGTCCTGAAGTGTTAATTTTGAATCTGGCCTAATAACTTTATAAAAATGAGAATGGCATGGCGTTGTATAAAACAATTGAGCGGGTATTTTTTAATTCATTAACGAAAAAAATTGTCGGGAATGTGGTTTTTCTACTGGTTCCCTTTGTGCTGCTTCTGCTTGTGAATCATTACTTTTCAGGTCAAATTACCCAACTGATTTCAGCCCTTAATTTAGAGCCCCATGCCTCTGATCAATTACTCGTCATGCTGCATGACTTGTGGCGAACGAGTGTTTTCTGCATTGTTATCGCATTGGCTCTTGCGGTATTCAGTATCTTCTTTATGCGCGTGCTGTTCTTGCGGCCGATCAATGAAATTACCCATGTTTTACAGCAGATAAAAGAAAATGATGGCGATATTTCCGCCACCCTGCCTGAATATACCTACGACGAAATCTCTGAGATGGCGCGTAGTTATAATCAATTCTCCGGTAGCTTAAAGAAAATGATTTCTGAGTCACGTTGCCGAAGTGTCAGCGTTGCTTTAAGTGCAACACGCTTACAAAAGGTTTTATCTCAGGCATCGGCGTCAGCTACCCGGCAGGAGGAGCAAGCACACTTAGTGTTCCAGTCGAGCGAGGAAGCTACGTTGGCGATTGATGAAGTAGCGGCCAGCACTCTGATGTTGAACGAGCATAATAATTCAAATTTGGAGGAGGTGCGCACTTCCGGAAATGAATTAATGAAGGTATTAGAACAGGTACGCTCTATTCGCGATTTGGTGAACAGCTTTCAGGAAACCGTGAAAAAACTCAGTGAAAACTCACTGAATATCACTCATATTCTGACAATGGTTCAGGAGTTTTCAGAACAAACCAATTTGTTAGCACTGAATGCGTCTATCGAAGCTGCCAGAGCCGGAGATGCGGGCAGAGGGTTTGCTGTTGTCGCCGATGAGGTTCGCAGTCTGTCGCAGAAAGTCAATCTGGCTACTCAGGAGATCGATAAGAACATTGGTGAAATGGGAAAGCTGGTTGAATATACGCGTATCAGTGCTCAGGATATACAGCAGTATGTCCAGAACACAGAGGGCTTTATAGAGAATACCAATACACAGTTTATTCGTTTGGTGGATGACTTTGAGTTGGTGAATCAAGAGTTATCGGGCATTAGTGCTTCCATCGATGAATTGTCCTACACCAATAAGCAGTCGCATCAGCACGTAACAGAAATTACGAGTATCGCGCATGAAATCAAACATGAAATGGATGAGTCTGAGACTTACTCCGGTCAATTAGAGCTGGCAACAGAAGAAACGCAGGAGTTGTTGTCACGATTCAATATTGGCTACGGTGGCTTTGAAAGTATGATTCAGACGGGCCGGAAATGGGCGGATCAGACGGCAGGCGCCATTAGCTCCTTATCTGAAAATGGACATAATATTTTTGATAGTAACTACAAGCGTACCAATGAAGGGCAGTTGCCCGAAAAGTACGATGTCAGTTATGTCTCGGCTTATGAATCTGTGCTTCGTCCTTTATTTGATAGCTTTGTCAGTGAACGTCCGGAGTTTATTTATGCAATTGCTGTCGATAAAAATGGTTATGCTCCGGCACATCACCTTAAAGTGTCTGCTGGGTTAACGGGCGACTTTGCGGTGGATAATGTCAAGAGCCGTCATCGTCGTATTTTTTCGGCTAACCGCGCGGAGAAACGCAGGGCAGCACACACACAACCCTTCCTGTTGCAAACCTTCATCCGTGACACAGGCGAAGTGTTAAATGATCTTTCGATTCCGTTATATATTAACGGACAGCACTGGGGGGGGCTGATTATGGGGTTTAACCCTGAAAGGTTGCTGGAAGAGTAGCGCTTCACCTTCTGTAATGTGGTAAAAGATATGCTAAAACGCCCGGATAAACGGGCGTTTTTATGTGCTAATAAAGTGAAAATGAATCCCGAATGAGTTACAAGGTGTCATGATTGAGTACCAGCTGTGTAATCATATTATTGAAAATGTCATATCAGATCGGTTTACAGCAAAGATCAGTACCTGTCATATCAGGTAAGTGCATCGACGAAAGTACGATATCCGGTATGTGAAGCTGGATAGCGTTTAAGGCTGTACCCCTGTCACTGTAGCCGTCAATATTTTCTATTCCAGAGCTTTTGCGCAGTGAGAAAAATTTTATAAGGTTAAATGGGTTGTTAGCTTATGTGACCTCTGCATGGATCAGAGAAGCATGCATGCGTTCAGCTTAGGTCTCGTTGCCGGGGGTATAATCCCTGATCTTCTGTATACAATTTTAGCAACAGTCGGTTGTTGAATTTAGGTATATCATCAATTGCTGATATGCGCTTCAATTGTCATACTGCCCCACCGGCTTATATTTAATCAGGGAAAGCGCATGAACCGGAGCGTCGTATTATTATCATTGTGTCAGGCTTTGCTCGGAACAGGTAATGTGCTTTTAATATCGGTTAATGGCTTGATTGGTCAATCGTTATCGCCGTCTGATGCACTGATCACATTACCTATCGCCATGCAGTTTATCGGGTTAATGTTGGCAACCATTCCGGCTTCTCTCATCATGCAGCGGATTGGCCGACGCAATGGTTTTTATCTGGGTAATTCGCTCGGTATTATGGGGGCTGTTATCTCTGCGGTTGCGCTGTTATATCAGAATTTTTTCATTTTTTGTGTGGGAACTACATTATTGGGTGTGGGTATTGGTTTTGGCACCTTATATCGTTTTGCTGCTGTTGAGGCATGTCGGCCTGAACAAAAAAATCGTGCAATTTCGATGGTTATGTTAGGTGGGGTGCTGGCCGCCATTATGGGGCCTGCGCTGGCAGTTGAAAGCCGTGATTGGATCTCATCGCAAGAGTTTGTAGGATCATTTGTCGGGTTAATGGGTTTATATAGTCTGGCGCTTTTGTTGCTGAGCGGCGTCTCTATTCCCCGGCCAGTCAATGCAGAAGCAGAGAAAGGGCCGTCGCGTCCGTTATTTGAAATTGTTATGCAGCCAGTGTTTATTGTCGCCGTTGTCGCTGCAATGGCCAGCTATACCGTCATGAACTTACTCATGACGGCTACACCATTGGCGATGGCGCGGTGTGGTTTTTCCTTTCCTCAGATGGCTTGGGTCATCGAATGGCATGTGCTGGGTATGTTTTTGCCTTCGTTTTTTACCGGGCGTTTGATACAAAGGTTTGGTTCTGTTTGTATGATGATGTTGGGCGGGTTAGTTATGCTGCTTTGTATCTTTATTAACCTGAATGGTCAGTCTGAATGGCATTTCTGGAGCGCTCTGTTCTTATTAGGGCTGGGCTGGAACTTTATGTTTATCAGTGCGACGAGTATGGTGACTGGGGCATATACCCATCAGGAACGTGCAAAAACTCAGGCAACTAATGAGTTTCTGGTGTTTGGTATGGTGACATTATCAGCCCTCAGTTCTGGCTGGCTTGAAGTCAGCATGGGTTGGGAAACCATGAACGTTCTTATGATACCGGTGCTTGTGTGGGCTATGTTGATTATTGCGGTGTTTTCAAAAAAAATGCAGCAAGCAGTTGAAATGGTTCGCTAGCAGACTGTCGGGCTTGTTGGCAGTAGGCCAGTGTTAAGTTCGACAGTTTGCTGGCGTTACAGGTTTCTTTTTAAGCGAACAATTTCGTGCTTTAGCTTTATCAGTTGATGACGACAAATTTCAGTATGTATAGGCTGGATTTTGGTATGCCATTGCCAGAATCCGGTTATCATGGCTATTAAACTCCAGCTAATGAATACACCAAGCGAGATAGAATAAAACTGTTTGTTGGAAGCATCTAAGTCAGACTGACGCTCTAACACATGTAGTGTCACTTTCTGCTCCAGAGTCGGTGTTATAATTCCCTGAAGCGCTGATGTTTGCAGGTAACGATCGAAAACCCTGCGGTTATATTCTTCATTTAGCTGAAAAAAAAGAACGACTAAAACGATAGTCGAAACAAGTCCCGATAAAGCATAGAATTTATAGATATTATCAGTGGGTATAGCTGTTTTTGGCTGCACGATACTACCTGGTTGCAGTTTGATTTTTAAAACATCTTAAAGAAAAAGAGTAACCCCTTCTAGGAATAGATGGCTTTAGCGTGATTTTATTTTTTATTTTACTGGAAAATTTTAAAATATAGTCTAGCGGTCATGTTTTCAGAGATTATCTTGTCCTATAGCCCAAGTTCTTTGATTTTCTTTGAAAGCACTTTTCGAACCTCTGCTTCATCTTCAGCCGCATTTGCTTTGGTAAGAAGTTTTAACAGATCTTCTCTTTTCAGTTGGCGAATGATCCATTTAATTTTAGGGATCTTATGTGCGCTGAGGCTGAGGCGATCAAATCCCATGGCAATTAATAAAAGGACCGAGGCAGGGTCTGCTGCCATTTCTCCGCATAAGGACACCGATAAATTCAACTCAGTACATTTGCTTTTAATCATTTGCAGAGCAACTAAAACAGCTGGATTCAGGTTGTCAAATAACCGCGAAACTTTGGGGTTGTTACGATCTACTGCTAATAGGTATTGGGTCAGATCGTTTGAACCGATTGAGACAAAATCAATATAGGGTGCGATTTTGTCTAACAGAAGCATGGCAGAGGGTACTTCTATCATAATACCTAATTTAGGTTTGCTGACCTGTTTTCCTTCCTTGTTAAGTTCTACCAAAGACTGCTGGATCAGCTCTTTAATGGCTTTGACTTCGTCGATACGACTGACCATGGGGATCAGAATCTGTAAATTGTCGCGCCCATGAGCCGCCCGTAACATCGCACGGATCTGCGTAACCTGAAGCGCCGTATTATCCAGTGTAAAACGAATGCCTCTCCAGCCCAGGTAGGGGTTTTCTTCCTTGAATTCGAAATAGGGGAGTTGTTTGTCTCCGCCAATATCCAGTGTTCTCATGGAAACAGGGCGAGGGCTATAAGCATCAATAACTTCTTTATAAGTTAAGTATTGCTCCTCTTCAGTGGGGAAGCTGTCATGCACCATAAAAGGAATTTCAGAGCGGTATAAACCTATGCCTTCTGCACCATTACGTAAACCGGGGGATACATCGGCCAGCAGACCGGTATTAGTATGCAGTGTTACATGGAAACCATCCAGGGTAACGGCTGGCAGGTCTCTGTATTTGGCTAGCTCCTGGTTGAATTGCTGATCACTTTTCTCGAGTTGGCGGTACTCTTTAACCATCTGTTTGGGAGGAGAAATGACCACTTCGCCACGGTTCCCGTCAATGACTACAAGTTGACCGGCGTAGCGTTTAATATCGAGGTCAGCGACGCCCATTACGGCGGGCAACCCGAGTGCATTGGCAACAATGGACGTATGCGATAAGGCTGAACCAGAGCTGCAGATAATACCTTTAATTTGAGTTGAGCTGTACTCAGATAGATCGGCAATACTGATCAGATCGCCGGCTAAAATAATAGGTGTAAGGCTGTCAGGTGAGGTCGAGCGTTCACGTTTGGCCATCTGCATCATTAGCTTGATCGCGATATTGCGAACATCTTCTCCGCGTGCTTTCATATAGGGGTCATCGGCCATTTCGAAAACAGTAGCGAGCTCAAGTGCGGTTTTGCGAACCGACCACATAGCGCTGTTGCCGAGCTGGATTTCTCGCATTGTACCATCGCGAAGTTCCGGGCTCTGTAGCATCATCCGATAGACTGAAAAGAGAGAAACAATATCTTCAGGCAGGTCTTTTTTTATACGGTTTGCGCCATGCTCCAGATCGTCGCTGACTTTTTGCAAGGCGGCTTCAAAAAGGTTCTGTTCATCCTTGGGTGATCCGCTTATTTTTTCAGGAACCTGGAGCAGATCAATATGCGTGTTGATATGGGTGAGGTCACCAATGCCGATGCCGGATGAGCTGACGATGCCGTTGAAGCGTTTATACAGCTTAGCGGGACGGCGGGTTGGGATCCACTCGCCTGATCTCTGAATATTATAGAGTGTGGCTGCCAGTTGCGATGCAATGGTGACGAGGAAGGCTTCTGCTTCTTGTGAGAACTCCTTTTTGGTTGTTCCCTGAACAACAATGACCCCAATCAACTGACGTAAGTGGATAAGAGGGACACCCATAAATTGACGGTAGGGCGCTTCATGCGCTTGGGGAAAAAAGACAAACTGATCATGTGTTGGAGCATCTGCAAGGTTCAGAGGGTGCTTTGTTGATGCAATAACGCCGACAAGCCCCTCATTAAGATTTAATTTTATTTTGCCTACCGATGATTCAGATAGCCCCTGAGTGGCTGCCAGAATTAATTTGGAGCGTGACGGGGACTTGAGGTACAGACTGCAGACCGGTACATCCATTAGCTGACTAAGACGCGCCACAATAGTTTGCATTGCACTCATGGCATTTTCAGCACCCGAAATCTCCTGAACCAGTGTTGTGAGTGTCGCCAATGAGTGTTGCATAAGGGGGTCCTGCGTCAATTCTGACAGCTTAAAAAAGCCATATTCTCACATAAAACAATTATTTATCAATGGCTGCTGTAATTGAGTTCCAGTAAGATGCATGAATAAATTTATGTGTGTGAAGCCACATGCTGAATACCTGCTAAATAATAGTGATAGCGCTTATATAACAGGCGCCGTCATGCTGAAAATCAGGGGATAACATGAAGAGTTTTCTGTTTTCTACGGAAGATGACCGAGGCGGTGTGATGTTGTGCGACATCGATACACTGGAAGAGGCAGTAACCTATTTGGGTAAGCGTTTCAGCGGCGTTATCAGGGTTGAACAGGGGAAAGATGTCTGGAGTGTCGAGGAGGGGTTTGTGTTTGTAGATAAGCGGGTAAGCCCGCCTGAAACAGACAGCTTACCGCCAGTCCAGGCAGCCCAGACAGATTAACCAGTATCAGGCATCAGGCATCAGGCATCAAAGGATCGGATCATGCTAAGGGTTTATCATTCTAACGCGCTGGATACGTTGCGCGATGTATTGGTGGAGATGATCAGGCAGGACCCGCAATCTGATCCTTTTGTTGCAGAGCAGATTTTAGTTCAGAGCCCGGGTATGGCTCAGTGGCTGAAATTGGAGCTTGCCGAACGTTTGGGTATCGCTGCTAATATAGAGTTTCCTTTACCCGCCAGTTTTTTGTGGAAAGTCTTTGTTGCGGCACTGGATGATGTGCCGGAACGTTCCGCCTATAACAAAGCCTCAATGACCTGGGTGTTGATGCGGATTCTTCCACAGTACCTCGACAGTGATCTGTTTAGTGTGCTGCGACAGTATCTTCAGGAAGATGATGACCCTCTGCGGCTCTACCATCTGTGTGAGCGGGTCGCCGATCTGTTTGATCAGTATCTTGTTTATCGGCCCGACTGGATTGCTGCGTGGGAGCAGGGTGATGATCAGCCTGCTTCAGAAGCAGATCAGCGTTGGCAGCCAGCATTATGGCGGGCGATCGTTGAAGACACGCACAACCGAGAACTTCCGCATTGGCATCGTGCCAATATGTATGACACCTTTATCAAAGCACTTTCAGAGAGCAAAACCATATTGGCGGGTGTGCCACGGCGGATCTTTGTGTTTGGTATTTCTGCATTACCGCAGAACTATATCGAAGCACTGGGTGCATTAGGGCAAAAAGTAGAAGTACATCTGATGTTGGCGAACCCCTGTCGGCATTACTGGGGCGATATCGTCGATCCGGGTTATCTGGCGCGTCTGAATCGTATCTGGCTTTCTAAAGGGCAGGATGCTGATGAAACTTATCAAACCGGCCATCCTTTATTGGCATCAATGGGAAAGTTGGGGCGGGATTATCTGCACCTGATCCAGCAGATGGAGCTACCGGAAGTCGCACTTTTTAATGATGCCCGGTATGACACACTGCTGAGCGCATTACAGTCTGACATGCTGGAGCTGACTAATCGTGGAAATGAGCCGCACGCGGGTATCAATCCCGGCGACCCGGTAATCACCTTCGCGGATACTGATCAGAGTATTCAGTTGCATTCAGCACATAGTGCGTTACGTGAAGTGGAGATCTTGCAGGATCAGCTGTTGGCAATGTTCAGTGATAAAGCTGATTTAAAGCCGAGGGATATCATTGTCATGATGCCGGATGTGGCCCGTTATGCGCCGTATATTGATGCGGTATTTGGCAATGCCGCTGCCGCGCATTATCTGCCTTATTCTATTTCTGACAGATCAGCCGAGCAGGAAATACCGCTGTTAAGCAGTTTCCTGCAGTTAATATCCTTAAGTAAAAGTCGTTTCAGTGTTTCACAAGTGATTGAGCTACTGGAACTACCTGCGACCTTAAAGCGCTTTGAGCTGGAGCAGGAGGCGTTTGAAAATATCCGCCAGTGGATCAACGAAACGGGTATTCATTGGGGGCTGGATCAAACGTCACGTATTGATAGCGGCAGTGTAGGTTTTGAGCAAAATAGCTGGCGCTTTGGCATGGACAGGTTGTTTAGCGGTTATGCCATTGGCACGACAGATGCCGTCTGGAATGATATCTCGCCTTACGATGGTGTAGGCGGCCTGGCGTCGGCGGCATTAGGCCAGTTATCCGCTTTTTTACAGCAGTTGCAGCAGTTACGCACACAGTTTTCGGGTGCTCAGTCGTTGACCGGCTGGATTGCATTGATTCAGCAGATGATAGAGGCGATGTATCTGCCGGATGAGCGTGACCATGAAGCGCTTGAACTTATCTATCGGGCGCTGGAGTCATTGCGTGAAACCTTTCAGGAAGTGGCTTTTGAAAAAGATATTGATGTCGCTATCGTGCAGGATTATTTGCATGAGCAGTTATCCAGCCAGCGCTCATCACAGCGCTTCTTGTCGGGACAGATCAACTTTTGCACACTCATGCCGATGCGGGCCATTCCCTTTAGTGTGGTCTGTCTGCTGGGTATGAATGATAGTGACTATCCTCGCTCTATCCCGCCAATGGGGTTTGATCTGATGGTGGATCATCCGCGCAAAGGGGACAGGTCTCGGCGTGATGATGATCGCTACCTGTTTCTTGAAGCGTTGCTCTCGGCGCGTGATACCTTGTATATCAGTTATGTTGGACGATCGATTGCGGATAATGCAAAGCGTGTGCCCTCGGTTCTGGTCAGCGAAGTGCTGGAGTACTGCGATCAGGCGTATCGGATTGAGGGGCAAGCGCCTGAAAGCCTGTTTGAGCATCTTTTACTGGAGCACCCGTTAACCGCTTATAGCCCCGGCTACTTCGATCAAACGTCGCCGCGCCTGTTTAGTTATAACAATCGCTGGATGATCCCAACGGATCTGTCGACGCTGACATCAGCCTCTTTTATTAAGGGTAAATTACAGAAAATTGAAAACCCCTTGTTAGAGCTGGATGATTTGATCGCTTTTTATCGGCACCCGATTCAGTACTTTTTCCAGAAGCGCATGCAGATCTTCTTTCGTGATGATGAATTGGTGTTATCTGATGAAGAGCCTTTTAGTTTAGCGCCGTTAATCGATTACCAGTTACGCAGGAAACTATTGCAATCGGCACTTCGCGGCGATGGTTTGCAGGCAACTGCTCACTTTATTCGCCAGTCGGGTATCTTACCCGTGGGTAAAGCCGGCGATGTGGAATTGTCTAAGCGAACTCATGATATTGCTGAACTTTACGAAAAAATGCAGCCATTGATGGTGGGTGAACCGCGTCGGCGCGAGATTAATTTACGCTTTAATCTGCCGGATTCTCTGGAACTACAAGGCTGGGTGAATGATATCTACGATATCGGGGTGTTGAAATATGATGTCTCCAAAGTATCAGGAAGGCATCGTTTTATGACCTGGGTGCAACATCTGGCCAGCTGCGCTGCTGGCTACAGTGAGCGCACTACCTATCGAGGCTTGAGCGAGCAGTTCAGCTTTACACCCATGACTGCTGAATTGGCGCATGCTGAGTTAAGCAAGCTGATCAACATCTACCTTGAGGGGCAGCGCTTCCCGCTGAACTGGATACCTGAGCCCGCGTGGAAGTGGTTAAGTCTGCGTGATAAAGATGAAGAAAAAGCGCGTAAAGAAGCACAAAACCGCTTTGACAGTGATCGGGGGGGGGATGCCAGCAACCCCTACGTACGCAGAGTTTATCCTGAATGGCGCATGATTGAGCCGGGTGTTTTCGCTTATTCAGAACAGCTGTTTAGTGAAATGATGAACTATCTGGAAGTGGATAACGATGACCATTAAGCTGCTTGATCCACTGACGCTGCCGATTCATGGCCAGTGCTTAATTGAAGCCAGTGCCGGTACCGGTAAAACTTACACACTGGCGGCCTTGTATCTGCGTTTATTGCTGGGTTTAGGTAATAGCCCTGAAAACAGCCCTGAGCCTGGCTCTGAAAACAGCCCTGATAACAGCCCTGAGAATGCAAGCAATCAGATGCCGCTTGGCGTTGAGCAGATTCTGGTGGTGACCTTTACCGAAGCGGCTACGCAGGAGTTGCGGGACAGGATCCGGCAACGTATCCGGGAAGCCCGGAAAGCCTTCCTGGCGGGGGAAAGTGACGATCCATTACTGGCTCGCTTGCTTGAACACACATCGGCTCATCAGGATAAAGCCCGCTTGCTTGAACTGGCGGCAGCTGAAATGGATCAGGCGGCAATCTTTACTATCCATGGTTTTTGCCAACGGATGCTCAAGCAACATGCGTTTGAAAGTGGTGCGCTCTTTAACCAGGAACTGACTACGGATGATGCTCCGCTGATTCGTCAGGCGTTATTGGATTATTGGCGTGATGCATTTTACCAGGCACCGTATGAATTGGCGGGTGAAATGTTACACCAGTTCAAAACCCCAGATCTGTTATTGCCGGCAATCCGCAGTTTTTTAAGTATCCATGAGCTGATCCAGGAACCGGATTATAGCCAGTTTGATTTGCAGCAGGGCTGGCTGGCGGAAAAAGAAGCATTACAGCAATTTAAGCCACTGTGGCTGGCATCTGTCGCTGATCTGGCCCCTTTAGTTGAGACATCCGGGATTAATAAGCGCCGTTACAGCAAACGTAATTTGCCCGGCTGGCTGGAGACGGTAACGCAGTATGCCCAAGGTGATACGGCTCAGGTTCCCTGGGATAAACTGAATTATTTTCGTCAGTCCGTTAT